>CAMDKB010000283.1 GCA_945901195.1 Rhizobium sp. Q54 | reverse complement strand
ACACATATGCCAAAGGCATCAAGGTCAGCGACAAGGAAATGGCGACGCTCAACATCACCGGGGACACGTTCCATCCAGAATGGAATTACACAATCGCGCCGAGGTCCGCCAAACTACAAATATGAAGCGGTTGTTCTTGGGCGTCGCCTTAGTTCACTTAATTGCGCAGGCGTCAGCGCGAAGGCCGCCTTGGCAGAACCTGCCGCCGCCCAGATGGTGTCGAAAGCCTGAAGGTCCGCGTCGAGAATGGTCAGCGGTCTGACTTTTAACCCAACGGGCGAAACAGCGCCCGGCTCGAAACCGCAGATGTCGCGAATAAATGTGGCGTCGGCCGCCCTCCCTCTCTCACCTGCGATAACCGCAATGTTTTTGGTGTCGACCCTGTTGCCGCCAGAGGCGACGACAAGTACGGCCTGGCTGCTCTTTCGAGTGACGAAGATCAGCGATTTCGCGATCTATTTCACATCGCAGCCAATGTCGGCGGCAGCATCAGCCGCCGTATGGGTGCTGCTGGAAAACTCAACAACCTTGAAGTCCGGCCCAAGCACGCTCTGAATGCGGCATGCGCCGGGATTTTCCAACTCTGGCAGAAAGGCTGCGCCGGTTTTCCCGTCCATATCTCACCAACCCAAAATCTCACCAGCCCATATATGACTTGATCATGTCGATGCCCACAGCGCCTGGCGCCAGCGTTACGGTCGCCCACACAAAGGCCGATGTCCAGTTGGCGAATTGAAACGGCGCACTTGGCATTTGTGCTGCGCCCGCGACCAGCGGCACAGCGGCCCGCAGCGGCCCGAAAAAGCGCCCGAGGAACACGCCTGGCGCACCCCATTTTTCGAAAAAGGCTTTCGCCTTCGGCATGAGATCGGGATATTTCGACAGCGGCCACATGCGCGCAATCTGTTCGTGATAATGAAAGCCGAGCCAATAGGACAACCAGTCGCCCAGTGCTGCCCCCAATGCGGCGGCGAGCCAGATGGGCCAGAAGTTCAGCCCTGCCGCGCCAATCATGCCGCCAACTCCCCAGAGTATGAACGTGGCGGGAACAAGCAGCGCCACAAAAGCCAGGGATTCGGCAAAAGCCAGCGCAAAGACGATAGGGATGGCCCATACCTGATTGACGCGAATGAAATCGAGAATGCTCTTGGCGAATTCGGGTGTTTCCAACACTGGCTCCTGTGCAGCGCTTTCTATATCACGACGGTCAGCCGTTCCGATGCTCGTGTTATAGCAGTATAGAGCCAGCGGTGGCGATGTTCGCGAAACGCCCAGGATTCGTCAAACACAATCACGTCGTCCCATTGCGAGCCCTGCGATTTGTGCACGGTCAGCGCATAGCCATAGTCGAATTCGTCCGAATTCTTGCGCAGCGAAAACGGCACTTCCTCATCGCTCTCAAAGAATTGCGGCACCACGCCTATGCGCTGCGGCTTGGCGCTCTGGTCTTCCTCCGGCGCCACCGTCATACGCAACCGGCCGCGCCGCAGATTGGCGCAGGTCTTGACCCGCCAAAGGCTGCCGTTGAGCAGGCCCTTGGGCCGGTCGTTCTTCAGGCAAACAAGCTTGTCGTTCGCCTCTGGAGTGACTGACTTGAAGCCCAGGATGTCGCGCATCCGCCTGTTATAAGCCCGGCGTGTCTTGTTCATTCCGACCAATATCTGGTCTGCGCCGGTCACTGATGCGGTATCAATATCGGCGCGGCGGATCACGCGGCTTTCGCCATAGCGCCCGATGTCCAGCTGCCCGCCTTCGCGCACCTCCATGGACAGGCGCACAATCGGATTGTCCGCCGCCTGCCGGTGAATTTCAGTCAGCATGCAATCAGGCTCGGCCTCGGTAAAAAATCCGCCCCCTTTCACGGGGGGCAATTGCGCGGGGTCACCGAGCACTAGAACGGGCTTGCCGAAGGACAACAGATCGCGGCCCAGTTCCTCATCCACCATCGAGCATTCATCGACAACGATCAGCGCCGCCTTAGCGGCATCGCTTTCACTGTTGAGCACAAATTTTGGTTCTTCCGTGTCGAGTTCGCGCGGCCGGTAAATCAGTGAATGCAGTGTGCGCGCGCCCTCGCACCCCCTCGCGCGCATGACCAGGGCAGCTTTGCCGGTAAACGCGGCAAAACAGACGTTGCTGTCGATATTTTCAGCCAGATGCTTCGCCAGCGTGGTCTTGCCGGTGCCGGCATAACCGAACAAGCGAAACACCTGCCTGCCCTCGCTCTTGAGCCAGCGTGAGACATCCGTCAGGGCGCTGTCCTGCTGAGGAGACCAATTGTGGGCCACTATGCGCTATCCATTTCCTAGATCAGCGTGCTGTAAACCGGAATCGGTTTACAGCACAAATGCTGATCGATTCCATAAAGGTAGAGCATCGCTTTTGCGAAAAACCGGGACGACTTTTTCGCGGGATGCTCGAGCCAGCTCAAGTGGCGGACGATGCGAATCGCATCGCATCTAACTTTGCATAAGTCGCGCGGCCCCGGTGAATATTTGTGCACGCCGCAGGGGTGGAGGCTTCAGACCACGGCGTGACGCGCGCGCGCCATGCTTGTCGCAGTGTCGAGAAGGGTCAGACCGTAGGAGCGTGCGATATTGGGGGTCCGGCGAAAGCGGCAGACGACGACGTCCATAAGTTCGTCCAGCACGGCACGATCAACCTCATCCAGCATCGCGCTGGTCATGCCAGCCCTTTCAGCGGTCTCAACCAGGCCCGCACGCAAATCTGTAGCCTGCTGCATCTCGTCCCGCAGCACATGACGCCAAACCCGGTAATGCTGGATTGACAAGTCACGGGCGACGCTGATCGTGTGCGTCAGGCGATAAAAATAGAAGTGGTTGATCTGATCCACAATCAAGGGTTGGGACCACTCTATCAGCTCGGACCTTATGGATTGTAGAGCATACTCGCTCATGCACATTCCCCTTGTGCGTGCATGCCAAGTTCAAAAGCAATACTGAAACAAACTGATTCGTTCTGAATGATGGCACATCCCGGCTTAAGCGCAAGTTGTTGGTTTCAAAAAACTCCATGAATCCAATAATTCGCACTGGCCCAGGTTCATCTGGCCCGCAACTGTCGCTCGATATCGGGTCGCTTTTGCGAGCGCGAAACCGCGCCGGATGTCAGGACGTTCCGGCGGGCCTTTCCAGTTTATAAAGCCCTACATCAATTGTTCCATTGCGAAAGCCGGCTTCGCAATAGGCCAGGTAATATTCCCACATGCGCTTGAAACGTTCGTCGAAGCCTTGTGTGGAAATCACTGGCCAGAGTTCGAGGAAGCGTTGCCGCCAGATGGCGAGCGTTTTTGCGTAGCTATTACCAAAGGTTTCGACGAATTCGTATCTGAGCCCTGCGTTTTGAGCCTGATCACGGATAATTTCTGGCGTGGGCAACATTCCGCCCGGGAAGATATGGCGCTGAATGAAGTCAACGCTGGACTGATAGGCTTCAAAACGCGATTCAGTAATGGTGATGGCCTGTATGATGGCATGGCCGCCTGCACGCAACCGGTCATGGATTGTCTTGAAATAGACCGGCCAGAATTCAGCGCCAACCGCCTCGATCATTTCAATCGAAACGACCCGGTCGAATTGACCGGGCGTGTCGCGATAATCCTGAAGGCGAATGTCGATACGCGAGGCAAGTGCAGGGTCGCTGACAGCTTGCAACGCGAAAGTCCTTTGCGAGGGAGAAAGCGTCAGGCCGACAACTTCGGCAGCGCCTGCCTCAGCAATGGCGCGCGACATCGCACCCCAGCCACAGCCGATTTCCAGTGCATCGCCATTTCCCGGCACGTCTAGCAATTCGACGATTCTGGCAATCTTGCGTCGTTGCGCGCGTTCCAAAGTATCGTCTGCGCTCGCGAAGATCGCGGACGAATAGGTCATGGTTGGATCAAGCCACAGCTTGTAGAATTCATTTCCAAGGTCGTAGTGAGCCTCAATATTCTTGCGGCTGCCGCGTTTGGTGTTGGCGCGCAGGCGATGCCGCAATTTGTTGACGCTACGCAACAAATGGTAACCGTCGATGTAACGCATCAGGGCGTCGGCGTTCTTGTCGGCCACGCCAATCAACCCGGCCAGATCGGGCGATGACCAGTCGCCGTCGAGATAGGACTGCGCAAATCCCAGATCGCCCTGCAGCAAAAGGCGGCGAAGCCCGCGCCAGTTGTGCAGGATCATCATGCCTTCAGGTCCGGGTTGTTCGCCGGAGTTTTCGATCACCTGCCCCGCAGGTGTAACAATCGAAAGACGGCCATACACGATGAACGACACGAGCCGTAGCGCCACAGCGGCGCCAATGGATTCGCTAAAACCAGACTCAAAACGCCGTGAGGAGGCTGCGTTACGCTTGCGTGTGTGATCGAGTGACATAAGCCGCACTGACGCTCCCTGATACACAGGCCGCCCCTACGCAACGGCCCTCCCATTCGCCTCTGAGGATTGCACGGCAAAATGGACCTGCCAAGCCGTATTTGTAGCGTCGCGGAGTAATTGCAAGTCCCGGACAAGGGAGCGGGCGGGCCTGATATCGCTGCCCGTGAAGCAGGTCAGGAGAGCATACACGAGCGATTGATCGACGGTAAATTCGATCTACTTACAACGAGCTGCGGGAATTATCTCGATTGACAATCGCGAACGCCTGCCATTAGCAGGAAGCGGCGCGGCTGGTTTTCTGAACCGCTTCAGGGCTTGCACTCCAGGCGCAGACGCTTTTCGCGCAGTGCGACCGAATTGCCTGGCGATCCCTGCACAAGGCCTCGGCAATTGGCTGCGCCGCAGCCGCATTGAAACTCGGCAGAGGTTTCGCTGCAGAAATCGGCATAGTCGAGGGTCAGTTCATCACCTACCGCAATGTCTTTGCGGGCGCGTATGTTCAATCCATCATAGGCGCAATTTGGATCACAGGAATGGTTCTGCGGCGACCATTCCATGGGATCGCCCGACCACAGGATGAAAACTTCATCGTCCAGCGGATAAGCGTATTGCGCAAAGGTCAGCCTTTCCTCGGCGTTCCAGTTGCTCTCCACCCAGCGGCGGGTGGCGATGCGTTGGGATAATTCCTCGCCCTTGAATACGATTTCGCCCGGGGCAATATCACGTGCGGCCTCGATGCCGAGCCCTGACAACCCATCATTGCGAACGACAAACGCATTCTGCCTGGCTTTCCAGCGGGCGATGCCTTCGGCCACAATGTGGCGCAGAAAGCCCGCAGGTCCGCCCGGATCCAGCTTTAGAATATAATCGGCCGTGCCCAGATATTTGTCGGGATAAAAAACCGAACAGGTGAAATTCGCGTCGAGCACATTAGGCTCGCCGTCCTGGTCGAGACGGAAGTCCATGCGGCAATAGCCGACAGCGCCATAGGTGAGGAAGAACTGCCGTGCAGCCTGGATCAGCTTCTGTTCGAGGGGAAGATCGCTGACACGGACGTTCTGCGCGGGCAGAAATTGTGTGTTCTTGAGGTCGTATGTCTTGAAGGTCTCGCCGTCAGGGAAACAAAATTCAATCGGAGGATAGGCGATGGGCACTTTGGGGTTAAAGGGGTCCGCAGCGACCAGCACCGAGAATTCACGCCCGCCGAGATATTCCTCGATCAGCACGGAATCGTGCTGCGCCAGCAATTCCTGAACTTTCGGCGTCACCGCCCCGGCCTCATGACAGAAGCTTGCGGCATCAATGCCCCAGCTGTCGCCGCTGCCGTTGGGCTTGACGAAAAGCGGGTAGCGCAGATTACGAATGGCGCGCGTCACTTCTCTAGTGTGCGCCACAGCGGCATAGCGAGGCGTGCGCACGCCGGCATAGCGCGCAACGAGCTTCAATGCGTCCTTGCGGGGTTCGTAGAGCGCCGGCGTAGGGCCTGTGTAGGGCAGGCTCAGGCTCTCCAGGGCATGTATGACATCGACCGAAGCGATATCCCAGGTGAGCTGCCCCTCGCAGAGGTTCACGAATATATCGAAATTCTGTTTCTTGGCGTCTTTCAATTGATTGTAGATCGTCGCCTTGTGCAGAAAAACATGCGCGAACGACCATTCTGGCGCCAGATGGGAAAGGTCGCGCGGCGGATCATATTGCGCATGCTCGCGCAGCATTTCAGAGCGCTCGTAGGAATGTT
>CAMDKB010000282.1 GCA_945901195.1 Rhizobium sp. Q54 | reverse complement strand
TCAGATCATCAATCAATTCTGGGCCTATACGACCGAAGGCGGTATTTTTCCGGGCAAGATCCATCCTGGCAGCTATTGTGTCTTTGCGTCGGCACTCCTTCTGTATCTTTCGCCGGGTTATCGGTTTGAAGCGCACGACATTCCACTGTTGCGGGCTTTGGTCTTGTTAATTGCCGGATCGATTGCAGCTGCGGCTGTCCCCATGTTGCAGGGACGGAACGGTCCAGCCGGCTACGTCATCGATGTCTATCTGGTCAGCAGTGCAGGTTGTGTTTTTCTCCTGGGATTACCGCCGGTCTGGCGGCAAAAAGCTGGTGTTGCCATCCTCTATGGCCTGGCTATCAATACCTTGATTTCGGTAGGAGAGTTCGCCACCGGACGTTACGTCCTGCCCGTTGAAGCTTCCGAATTCCGCCCGACTGGCTTTCTTGGCGCAGCACTGAATGTTGGCGTTCTCAACCTGACCGCATCGGTGTTCGTGATCTCGCTGCCGGTGAGTTGGCTCTGGAAATATGGGCTCGTTGGTCTGTTCATGCTGGGCGTACTTATTTCCGGTTCTCGAACGGCGATGCTGGTTTCGCTGGCCGTACTTCCGCTCTCCATTTTTGTTACGGCGCGTTTGCGAAATGCTGGCATGAGTATGGCCGTGACCGCTGTGCTGATGACGCTCTTTGCGGTGCTGATAGCGCCGCTTTTGTTTTTTCTGGTTTCTGAGGCCGGTTTTCTTGATCGTTTCAAGAGCGGCTATGTCGACGACAGCGCGCAGACGCGTATCGATATTTACCGGGTGTTTGAGTTTGTGAGTTGGCGCGACATCTTTGTTGGCACTGATATTCTGCAAATTCGCAAGATATCCCAGGAATTGCTTGGCATTCAGCTTATCGAGAGCGCCATCGTGTTTTTCGTGTTCGACTTCGGTCTGATCTGCACACTGATCTTTGCGGTCGTTTTGTTGTGGCTGATCTGGCGGATCGCGCGCGCTTCGCATCCGGTGATTGGTTTGGGGATGCTGGTATTTCTGGCGTTGGCGCTCACCAACAATACCCTGTCCACGAAAGTACCCAGCACCTTTGCCGCTCTGGTGCTGGCGGTGGCTCTAAGCGCCTTTCACGACCGCAGGCGAAGCCTCTGAGGCTTCAGTGCCTTTCGGCCTGCGCCTGAAAAGTGAAAGACCTTTGGAAATTGGCGCTGCCCGCGCGGGCTTTTCACCACCCGTGACTTTGATTACACCGAGAACCGTGACACGGGCAGATTCCAGCTTTGTAATGGCGGCGCGTATCTCACGTCCAGCTTCGCCGGGGCCGGCAACGATGACGGCAGCACTCGCGATGCGCACAAGATTGGCCGTGTAGGGATTTGTGCCGATATCGCCTGCATCCAGAATGATGTTGTCGGCGCCTGACACGATGTCACTCAGGCGCTGAGACACTATCCTGCGCGCGCCAGCACTCTCGCGCCGCTGACCGGGATCGAGCGAAGGCAGGAGGTGTGGCAGTCCTTTTCGGTTCCAGCGCAGCAGCTCGTTGATATCCCGGTGCAGGCGATCAAACAGGCCCGGTGTGCCGAGCAGCCCGGCAATACGCGAAAGACGAGCACCGTCTGCATCGGCATCCACAGCCAGAACGTCATAGCCTTCATAGGCCCAGCAAGCGGCCAGCGCCGCTGTCACTTCAGCGCCCGGCGCGCCTGGCCCTGCGCTAACGACGAGCAAAGCCATTGCGCTTCCGCCGGGCAAAACACTTTCGACAGTTTGCGCGAAATGGGCGATGGAGTTTGACGGCGCAACGGTTCGCGCCAAGCAATTCTGTCCAAGGTATGTTTCGAGCTCGGTTCGGCCAATCGCGCTGAGGCCGTCATCATTTTGGGCGTCATTGCCCGATGAGTAAAGCGGGCGGCTCGCCGAGGCATTAGTCGGCGCGGAAAGAGGCATTTGGCCACTTTGCGAGATTTGGGAGCGAACAAGCGCCAGCCCCAGTCCGGCAGGAAAGCCAGCAAAGAAGCCGATGGCCAGTATCATCGGCAATGTCAGGCCCGTGGGCTGACTGGGCACCGAGGGGGCGGTGATGATGTACGAGCCGTTGGCGAAAATGCCCTGCGTCTCGGTCAACTCGCGCGAGCGAAGCAGAAATTCCTCATAGATCTTTTTGTTTGTTTCGACCGCGCGTTCAAGTTCGCGATACCCGATCATTGCCTGACCAGTGTCGTTGGATTTGCTCTTCAGCTCAGTGATCTGGCGGGCGAGGACGCGCTCACTCGAAAGGGCCTGATCGTAATCGTTGCGGATAGAAGACCGGCGACGGTCAATTTCGCCTGCAATGGAGCTGTTGGCCTCGCGAACGCGGGCTTCGGCGGCCTGAATTTCAGGATGAAGCGGGCCGAGATTACGCCGCAATTCTGCGGCCTGCCGGTTGGCTTCTGCAAGACGAATGCGAAGCTGCACGATGGTGGGCGAATCCAGCACTTCTGCTGTGGCGGCTGTGCCGGTATTTCCGGACAGGCGGGCCAACTGGTCCAGGCGCGCCTTTCCGCGCGCGGTTCGGGCCCGCGCCTGGTTAAGCTGGTTATTAAGTTCGGTCAGGTCCTGTTCCGCGACAAGGGCGCCGCCGGAATAGACGAGATTATTAGCAGACTTGAAATCATTGAGGCGCTTTTCAGCAGCCTCACCGCGTTCGCGCAGATCTTGCAGACGTCCCGAAATTTCACCGCTGAGGCGTTTTGAGAGATCTCGTCTGTAGTTGACCTGGTTTTCCAGATAGACTTCAGCAACGGCGTTCGAGAGCCGCGCCGCGCGGACAGGATCCTTGTCGGAAACCAGAACATCCACCACAAAACTGCGTTCAGAGCGTTTTATGGTCGTGGCTTTTTCAAGAATAGCAGCCGCCACATTGAGCATGTTAGGCGCACCTTCGCTACCGCCACCGGGCAGCAAAGCCCTGAGCCGGCTGATCAGCCCGGGTGGCGTAACGAAAGTTGGATCTGTCGCAAGTTTTTCGCGCTCCACAACTCGCCGCAAGACCGAACCGGATGCCAAAATTTTGATCTGGCTTTCGAAATCCGCCACAGCGGTTTCCGCCTGCATTTGTGGCGCGACATCATTGGCCAGGATTTTCAAACTTCTGGAATCGACAAAGAGTTGTGTTCCAGCGGAATAGCGCTTGGGCATCAAGATGCCGGCCACCAGTGCGAGCGCGGTTGTGCTTGCAATTGTCATGGCAATGAGACGTCTGGAGCTGCGCAGCACGTTCCAGAGATCACCAATGTTAAAGACGCGCGTTGGCGCCGATTCGGCTGACCGGCGACGGTCGGCGAACCATTCTTCTGCACTAACTGCCGCGTTTGAAACGCCTTTTTGCATCAAACCCATCCGGTGCCAGCCACGGCAAAAGCGCCAGTATGCCAAGCATCTGTCCGGTCATTAATAGAACGATAGGGTTAACAATCTTTGGGAATGCGTCGTCCGACTATATGAATTTCCGAACTTAATTTGATCCAACAGGGGCACATAGCTTGCTGATTATGCAGAAATCCCGGCGTGCAGAGGCCATTTCGCGCCGGGTTGAAACATAAAGCCGGCGGTGAATGAATGTTCGACAACATTGATGTGCCATATTGCGACACCACCCCACACTCGAGTCCGGCGGCAGAGCATCGCAGGCTCGGCAAGTTTGTGCATATTAAAGAGTGCGCCGGTTTCTTTCATCCGGGGCCTGCATCGGAAGGCATCATTATCCTGCCGCCTTTTGGTCAGGAGTCGCTGGCCTGTGTGAAGACTTTACGCTTGCTGGCGGAGCGACTGTCTATGCTCGGCTATCCCACCTTACGGCTTGATTTTCCCGGAACCGGCGATTCTCTTGGGGACGAAAGCTCGATTGATGTCTTTCAGAGCCGGACTACTGCGGCGGCAGAGGCTGCGCGCTGGATGCGGGACATCGCCGGCGTTCAAGAGGTCAGTGTTATCGGCGTGAGGCTCGGCGCTTCTATTGCCCTGATGGCGGCGGGGAACATGGGTCTGAAACGCCTTTTGCTGGCGGGACCAATCCTGTCTGGACGGACATATCTTCGCGAATTGAAGCAACTTCAGCGCTTCTATGCTTCAGAACCGGTAACAGAACAGTCGATAGCGCCCAACGAATTCACTGGCTTTTTTGTGTCTGAGGCAAGCCTTGAGGGATTAAAGGCGCTTGATTTGCGTGGCGTTGAAGCTCCGGCTGATGTTGCCACGGCGATCATTTCGCCAGCTAACGGCTCCGCTGCAAGCCTTGCCCAGAAATGGCAGTCTGCTGGGACCGGCTCGACCCTGATCGAATATGACGCGATTGCCAATCTCATCAACGACCCAACTACCGAGCCTCCGGATGAAAAGTTCTGCGCCCTTGCGCTGGACTGGTTCGGCCCCAGCGAGAATTTAAACACTGATTTCTGGTCGCCTGAGTGCGACTCATCAATTGAGACTGAGCACTTCGTGGAGGAAGGCTGTCGCTTTGGCGAGGAACGGACCGCGTTCGGAATTCTCTGCAAACCCAAAGAACCCCAGGCGCAGATGCCGGCGCTGATTATCGTCAACACGGGCGGCAATTCTCATATTGGATGGGGACGCCAAACCGTGGAAGTTGCGCGCAGTTTGGCGCGCGAAGGCATCACAACGTTCCGAATGGATGTGAATGGCGTTGGCGAAACGCCGGATTTGCCGGGGCGCAGTTTGCGACTGGTTTATGTCGAGGAGTCGGCGCTCGAAGTGATTGCGGCCGTCGAATTTCTGAAATTTCGCGGCTACAGGCGGCCCGCCTTGTCCGGCAATTGCAGCGGCGCATATTTGGTTTTCCACGCCGCCCGCATGGGCGCGGATATCAGTGGCGTCCAAATGCTGAACCTGCAGAAGTTCTACTGGCGTGAGGGCGACAGCCTCATTCTCCTGAAATCAACGGATTCTTATTTCTGCCAGCTGTTCCAGATAGATGTCTGGAAGCGTCTGCTTGGCGGGCAAGTCGATTTCTTTGGCCTGGCCTTCGCGTTGGCAAAGCGTCTCGCGCGCAAGGCCACGCTGCGAATTTCAGCGCTGTCAGGGGAAGTGTTTAATACAGGAACGGTGGGGCCTGCGCAGTCTGATCAAGCTGCTCCAGGTCATGTACTCTCGCTGCTTTGCGAGCGAGGCATCCACGTCAACATGGCCTATACAAAGAGCGATGGCGGGATCGATGAGATGGTCGGTCAATTGGGGTCGCGTGGCCGCATGGTCCGAGGGAATGGAAATTTTACCTTTGGCATGCTGAATGTCGTTGATCATAATTTCTCGACGTTAGGTGGCCGGAATCTGCTCCTTGCATCTCTGGCGGGTTTCGTTCGGAGCGTGTCTACGGCCAGTATTGTCAGGCGGGAGCGAGTGATCAGCGTATGGGCAGAGCCTGAAATGGTGCCAACGCCGGGTACAATTGCGTCAGCATCCATGGTCAATTTCCCAACATAGTCGCAGCGATGCCCTTGGTTTAAACGCCGGGTTTTGGGCTGTACTAGAATTCAGCGCAGCGCTTGCAAAATAACGCCGGAGGCAGCCTCTGCGGAAGCATCCCATGAATAACGTGCGCTGTTTGCAAGGGCTTTAGCAGCAAGGTCCTCACGTAATTCCTTGTCAGTGGACATTTTGTAAATGGCTTCTGCCAGTTCGTCTGCTCTGCCAAGCGGCGCCAGCAAACCGCCGTCGCCCATGACTTCCCGAAATACAGAGATATGGCTGGTAATGATGGGAATACCGCGTTCTTGCGCTTCGATGATCGGCAGGCCGAAACCTTCATATAGCGAAGGCTGGACGAGCGCCGTTGCGTGACGCAGGATCGCGTCGAGTTCTGAATCTTCAAGGCCACCCAACGAATGCAATAGCGCCGCGCCGTCGCCTGTTGTGGCGCGCGCGAGATCGCCAGTCAGATCGCGACCGACATGCAAGGCTCGCACAGGGCGGCTTTCGGACGCCAGCAATCGCAGCGCTTCAATCAGGAAGCCCACATTCTTGTTGGGCGTGATATTTCCCAGCAACAGGATGTATGGCTTTCCCTGAATAGCGGGCGGCAGCGGTGCATTTCCGACCGTCAACACGCCAGCTCCTGGAACCACGCGCGTCCTGTTGCGCAGCGCAGG
>CAMDKB010000281.1 GCA_945901195.1 Rhizobium sp. Q54 | reverse complement strand
CCTCCTGCTGCATTTTTTAGATCGACTTCGGCGCCAGAAAGATCCGCTCGCGCCTGATCAGCCTCACGTTGTGACGTCGCGCGCTGGGACATCAGCAATGTTTGCCGGTCGAAAACGCGTTTGGCGAGGTTCATCTGCGACCGCACCTTCTCGCCCGCATGCAGGGCGCTGATCAGATCTGTCTGCGCCTGTGCGACTTCCGGACTGTCGATCTCGAACAAGGTCGCGCCGCGCTTGACGACATCGCCCACCTTGCCCGTGATTTTCGTGACCCGGCCCGAAAACGGCGCCACGACCACGGTGCTCTGATCCTCATTGAAAGCGATTTGGCCGATTGCAACTCGCTGTTGCTTGAAAGGAAAAGCCTTGGCTTCCTCAATTTCGAGAGGGCGCAATTGAGTCGCGGAGATGGTGACACTGTCCCCGCTTTTTGTCGATTGTGCAAATGCCGATGCGGGCGCGCAAACCATAAGGATCGTGGCGCACCTGATAATTGCTATTGCGCAAGACTTGAATTGCATGGATGGAGAATTGCCTGATGCCCGGAGGATCAAAAAAATCCATCCGCACCCGCCTTCTATTCGTAATTCGTAAAAGTCTCAAGGTATTTATACGTGGGTAATAATACACGGGTAATTGATGCAATTATCATTTTTAAATCTGCGCGGCAAAAAAGGTTTACCGTCCGCCGGGAAATCCAGAACCACCCAGCCGCATATGGGCGCGTCCGAACCCGTCGCCACGATCTGCGCCCAGCGCCTGAATGGGTCCTGAGGGCGAAGCGGGCAAGGCAGACATCGGCGCATAGGCATGCCCGACGCTGCCACTATTCAATTCCAGCCGAACCCGGCCACCGATACGAACGCAGGAGCCTGTGCCTTGGGCTGCAACGAAATCAGTGCCATAGACGGCGCAGGGATTGGCGCCGCCCGGAGCGCGTTGCTGCGCATGGGCCTGGCCAGCCAGGAATGCCGGCGTCAAAATAGCGCCTGCCAGAGCACGCACGAGCAGCGCCGGGCAATTGTACCGCGTCAGGACTTGATCGATTTTAAACATGGCTTCCCGCCTGCAACTTATGCCCCGCGCCAGAAAAATCGATCCGGATCGCCATCCCAATCAAGCCCCTATCTGCGTTTCCGAACATGGCAATATCGTGTTCGCAATCCGATTTCCCAAAGCTGCTGTGTACGAGTGACACAAAAGCCACAGGTGCTTAGCCTAGCCAGTCACCGATGGCAGCTTGCACCACGGCAAGGGCCGCCACCGCCGCCGTATCAGCCCGCAGGATTCGTGGCCCCAGCGATAGCGGCACAGCGCCTGCCAGGCGGCGAATGAGATCCCGTTCGCCATCATCGAAACCACCTTCCGGCCCTATTATGAGCGCCAGCTTCGCGTTTGGTTCGGGTATAGCGGCGCGGAGGGCAGCAACAGGGTCTGCCACAGCCTCATCCTCGTCACAGAAGATCAGGCGCCGGCCAGCGGGCCATGAGGCAAGCAAGCAATCAAGCTGCTGGGGTTCGGCAATATCGGGTATATTGAGAATGCCGCATTGCTCTGCGGCTTCTATGGCGTTGGCGCGCATCCGCTCGAGATTCACACGAGCGACCTGTGTGCGCCGGGTTATAACCGGCATCAGGCAGCTTGCGCCCATCTCGACGGCTTTCTGGATCATGTAATCGAGCCGGGCATGTTTGAGAGGCGCGAACAGAAAGTGCAGATCGCAACCCGGTCCCTGCGCGCGCGACATTTCAACAATCGAAAGGCTTGCCGCCTTGCGTGAGGACGCACGAAGGCTGGCCAGCCATTCGCCATCACGCCCGTTGAAAACCAGAATGCGACCACCTTTGCCAAGGCGAAGGACGTTCAGCAGATAATTCGCCTGATCGCGCTCAAGCGGAATATTTGCGTCCGCTGCAAGTGGAGCATCAATAAACAGCCGCGGCGCTGTGAAATCGTAACGGGACATGATCTGCCTTTGGAAGCTCAGGTTCTGTGTGCTGTTTATATGTGGCCATAAATCAATTTGGAGAGCCGAGACAGCCTGAAGGGTTCTCTGTGATAATGGCAGGCCATCAATTGGCCGTTTTTACCATCATTTTATGGGCAAATCTCGTTGTAATCCCGGCTCGGCTTGCTCTGGAGTACTGAGCCTTGCTATGAGAGCGTTCTGGCCGCGCCCTGATCCACTCCGGGTCCGGGCCGAATTCTTTGCAATTGAGGACCGGAAAAGGTCATGAAATCTGTCAGCGTTATACGGCGTGCTGCCTCGACGATGCCCGGAGTCAATCTGGTGGCCGGGGTTTTGGCCATTGCGGCAATCTGCGGAATTTCTGCCATCGCACCGGCGTCGGCGCAATCGGCGTCCTGTCAGAATGATTTTGCCGAGTTGAATAAAAAGCTGGAAGGCAAGATCGCCAGCCTCAATGCCTTGAGCAAGGGCAAGAAGAAACAGCTTGATCCCGCTGCGGCCTGCCCGCGTCTGCGCGATCTGGCGGGGACCGAGCGGCAATTGCTCGCCTATATGAAAAAAGAGCAGTCTTGGTGCGGCATACCGGACGATCTCATCCAGAAATTCACCGAACGCGCCAATAATACAGCGCGCATCAGCGGGCAGGCTTGCAGGGCTGCGTCCATGCAGTCGCAGATGCGTAAGCAAGCCCAGCAACAGGCCGCACAGCCTGTGGCCGATCAACGTCCGAAGCTGCCGTCCGGGCCTCTGTGAGCAGAGACGACTCCCCGCCGCAGGATACTTACGAACATAATGATGCGCTGCCGGACACTGCGCCGCGGGATTTCTTCCTGAGATTTTCGCCGCCCGCTGCCGTTCCTTTTGTTCAGCTCATGCGTCTGGATCGTCCCATCGGCTGGTGGCTTTTGCTGCTGCCCTGCTGGTGGTCCGCTGCGCTGGCAGGCATGGCGGCCGCTAAGGGGCCACATTGGGGCCACGTCCTGTTGTTCCTCATCGGCGCCATCGTCATGCGTGGCGCAGGGTCCACCTGGAATGACATCATTGATCGCCATATCGATGCCCAGGTGGAGCGTACGCGCTTGCGCCCCTTGCCCTCCGGCCGTGTCAGCGTGCGGGCGGCCAAAATCTTTCTGGCCGCAGAACTCATGATTGGCGCGCTGGTTTTGTTCTCTTTCAACTGGTTCGCAATCGCCACCGGCATCGCCTCGCTGGCGATAGTGGCAATCTATCCCTTCATGAAGCGCTTCACCTTCTGGCCGCAGGCAGTGCTCGGCCTCGCCTTCGCATGGGGCGGACTGATGGGATGGGCCAGCGCCTTTGGCGCGCTAGCCTGGCCGGCGATCCTCATTTACGTCGCGGCAATCTTCTGGACGATCGGTTACGACACTATCTACGCCATGCAGGACCAGCGCGACGACGCCATCGTTGGGGTGCGTTCGACAGCGCGCCTGTTCGCATCCAATGTGCGCACTGGCGTTGCCGCATTCTATGTGCTGGCGGTCTTGAGCGCCGCCGCGGCGATCATCCTCGTAAAGGGCGGATTGTTTGCCTGGATGGGTCTGGGAGCCTTCGCAACTCACCTGGCCTGGCAGGTGAGCGCCATGCGGCCAGGTGATCCGCCTCAGGCGCTCATGTTGTTTCGTTCGAACCGCGATGCAGGACTGATCCTGTTTGCAGGGCTGACGATTGCGGGCATGATGGCCTGATGTTGAAATACGCGCTGATTCTGCTTGGCATCACGATCACATTGAGCAATATCGCTTCGCGCTTTGTGCCAGGAGAAGTGCGCCGCATATCGCGCATCTTGTCATGGGTTCTGGCGGCCTATGTCGGCGTGATGCTGCTGCTCGGCGTCATCGCAACCTTTTCAAACTGGTCGCACTGATAGCTGATACCAAGGCAATGAAATTTGATTCAGCTCTTTAGCAAACGCGAACGCGCGCACTTGCCATTTAGTCCATTCAGATATCCATCGCCATTGCGGTCACCTTTGTTTCCACAACCGGCTTCAAGATGGCATGCGCGTTGCGGCGGCGATTGAGCAGTTTCGGTTTGCGTTTTGCAAGTGAACCACCACGGCGTCTCCAGAGCGGGCATAGCCCCAGGGCTATGGAGCCAATCTGGTTTGTTTCGCATTCAAGTTCGCCCGGCCTGCGCTCCAGCAACTTGGGCAAAGTGAAATAACGCGCCCAGGCTTTCCATACGGCGAGGATGTCGCGATCATCCCGCGCTTCGAACAAGACGATCGCAAGATCGGCATCAGGATGCGGCATGCTGATGCGATAGAACGGCAGTCCGTCACGGCCGGTAAAGATCGACAGCACCACGCCCATGTAGGATCGCGCCGGCACTTCAAGCTGCATGGCAATGCCTTGAATACGCCGCTTGATGGCAAGGTGCTGCCGCGAACAGAAGATTTCGCGTTGACCGCCGTCGGCGCGTGAATCGCATTCTGCCAGCGAGGACAATGGCGTGCCTGCTGTATGCTGCGAAATCTCCGCAATATTTTCCAAAATCATTGTAGCCGCCCTGTGGTGGAGTTTGTCTCCTTGGGGCTCATGATGGCGGCGCTTTCACCTCAAATTGCTACCAGAGCTAGTTAATCGCCCATGAATACAGGGCCATAGTCAGCAGGTTGCTGATACAATACGCACGATTTGATGCAAAGTGTTTCAGCTTTTGTTTACGACGGCGCGCTCTGCGTGAGGTACCAGAGCGATGAAGCGCTGTTGGTTTTGCTCGCTATTTGGGTTGCCGTGCGTCAATCGAAATGACGCTTTAATGACCGGGTTAATCCACGCGCCGCGCCCGGCATCGCAGACTGGGCGCGGAGCCCAGCCGGCGCGACATTCGAGACATTTCGTCATCCGCGATCTTCAGCAACACGTCGCGCGGCGCAAGCAGCGCTGCAGCAGGCGCAAGGCCCGGCGCAATACGTGTCAAAAGTGTGCCAGGCCTGTCCCGCATACGCGCGCGGTTTTGTCCGTCTCCCAGGAGTTCCGCAAGCTCTTCGGCAAAGCCTGTTTCCGGAGCCCGCCCGGCCATAATCAGAAAGATATTCGCTTCTCGTGTGGCAGCCAGCGCCTTGCAGAGGGCATCGCGCGGTTGCGCCGCATCCTCCAGCCCACATCCCGCGTGATCGGCAATCTGTTCGAGGCCCGCCACGCCGGTGGCTGCGGCAATGATCACGTCACGCAACACACCTTCTATGGCAGCCGGGACCAGCGCGGAAAGCGTACGCACCAAGGCTTCTGCCGCGGGCCTGGCCGAAACGCGAACAGTCTGTGACGGCACCAGGACGATGGCTGAAAGCATGGAATAGATCACCAAACAGGATCAGTTGCTTATATTTATCTCCAATTTTGTCCACAAGGGCGTTGACGGCAAAATAAATGTTCTATATTTGTTTTTTATTCACTGTTTGTTCCTATCGGACCCGAATAGCGTTCCGATGGGAAGTCTGAGGCGGAGGCCCTCATGTTGAGATTAGATCCGCAGACCCTGCGTCACGCCGTGCCGGCGGGCAGTTTGAATCCAGGGCGGTCGGCAGTCGCGTATCCGATGCCTGGCGCATTGCCTTTGCGGCCCAAAGCTCTGTTGCGTGATATCGGGGCGCATACGGGCGGCAGGCCGGGCGTGGCTGGGGCGCCTGGCCTTGGGATGAAGGGCAGAGGCGCCGTTAGCAATGAAAGCGGCCGGTTTGAAGCCGAGGCTCGCGAAGCTGTAGACGATGGTTGGGGCGCGCTGGACCAATTGCCCGCGCTGAAGACCGAAGTGACGATCGAAAAGGCCCGTTCGATCATCACGCGGAATGATTCTCCGGATATCTCCTTTGACCGCTCGATCAATCCCTATCGGGGGTGCGAGCACGGATGTTCTTATTGTTTTGCCCGCCCGACCCACGCTTACATGGGATTGTCGCCGGGGCTCGATTTTGAATCGCGCCTTTTCGTCAAGGAGGGCGCAGCTGCCTTGCTGGAACGCGAGCTTTCCGCACCCGGGTACCAGCCCAAGACCATTGCCATCGGCACGAACACCGACCCTTATCAGCCCATCGAAAAGCAATATCGGATCATGCGTTCCGTGCTGGAAGTTCTGGCGCGGACGAACCATCCCGTGGGTATCGTCACCAAATCGGCTCTGGTGACGCGCGATATTGACCTTCTGG
>CAMDKB010000280.1 GCA_945901195.1 Rhizobium sp. Q54 | reverse complement strand
CTGGGACGCGTGGAACTCCTCACGCCTGCCCGACATCGTTGTCGCCCTCGCCTATATCGGTATCGTTGGCTTTCTCCTCGACAAGTTCGTTGCCTTCATCGGCTCTATTGCAACCCGTGGCGTCCAGGCCAGTTGATCCAAGGAGCAAGAACATGCGCGACCCCACATTCCTTAAAATAGATCACCTCGACAAATCATTCTCGCGGGGATCGTCAACCACTGAAGTCTTGACCGACATTAATCTCAGCATCGCAAAAGGCGAATATATCTCGATAATCGGTCATTCTGGATGCGGAAAGTCAACGCTTCTTAATCTGATCGCTGGCCTCACGACAGCAACGAACGGCGCTGTATTGCTCGAAAATCGGGAAGTAAACTCTCCAGGTCCCGAACGCGCAGTCGTCTTTCAAAATCATTCATTGCTGCCCTGGCTTACAGTTTACGACAATGTCGGTCTCGCCGTTAACAAGGTTTTTGGCGGCACAAAGACAAAGGCCGAGCGGCACGCCTGGATAATGCATAATCTAGAACTCGTGCAAATGGTGCATGCCAAGGACAAGCGTCCAGCAGAAGTCTCGGGCGGCATGAAACAGCGGGTCGGCATAGCGCGTGCGCTCGCCATGGAACCGAAGGTTCTTTTGTTGGACGAGCCTTTTGGCGCTCTTGATGCACTGACACGCGCACATTTGCAGGACTCGGTGATGCAGATTCACTCGAGGCTTGGAAACACGGTTGTCATGATTACACACGATGTCGATGAAGCCGTACTTCTGGCAGATCGCATCGTGATGATGACAAATGGCCCCGCAGCCACTATTGGCGAAATTCTCGATGTAAAACTTGATCGACCGCGCAAGCGCCTCGAACTCGTTGCTGACAAGAACTATCTGCAGGCGCGCGGCGGAGTACTGGAATTCCTGTATGCGCGTCACAAGGCGCCTGTTTTACACGCGGCAGAGTAACTTTGGGAGTACGGTCATGTCCCTGCACAAGAAAGAGCGGTTGCTCCTTGTCGGAAATGGCATGGCGGGAATGCGGACGATCGATGAACTTCTGGTGCGGGATCGCGATCGTTACGACATAGAGGTAATAGGCGCCGAACCGCATCCAAACTACAATCGCATCATGCTGTCGAGCGTTCTGGCGGGCGAGAAAAGGCTTGAGGACATCGTCCTTCATTCCCGCCAATTTTATGCTCAGAACAATATCGCACTGACAACCGGTGATGCCGCAAGGTCAATCGATACTGCCGCCAAAACTGTCACGTTAGAGTCTGGACGATCCCTGACATTCGACAAACTCATTCTGGCGACAGGTTCGCGTCCGGTTGTGCCGCCGCTTCCTGGGTTGGAATTGCCCGGAAATTGCGCCTTTCGCGACATAGCGGACCTCCAGCGCATGCAAGAGGCAAGTCGCAACGGAACCCATGCCGTAGTCATTGGCGGTGGCTTGCTCGGACTCGAAGCGGCTTTTGGATTGATGCGGCTTGGCATGAAAGTGACTGTCCTGCACTTGATGCAGACATTGATGGAACGTCAACTCGATGAAGCCGCAGGATATCTGCTGCAACGTGATCTCATCACCCGTGGCATAAACGTCATTACGCTGGCCGAAACAGAATCGATCCTTGGCAACGAACGGGCTAGTGCCGTGCGCCTTTCAGACGGCCGCGAGCTGACAGCCGATCTTGTCGTCTTCGCCATCGGCGTGAGGCCCAATATCGACTTGGCGCGCAAATCGGGGCTTGAAGTCAACCGTGGAATAAAGGTCGATGATACCATGCGATCGACCCATTCGGCTATATACGCAGTTGGAGAATGCGTCGAGCATCGCGGCATGACTTTTGGATTGGTGGCGCCGTTGTGGCTGCAAGCCAAGACCTGCGCTGCAGCATTGTGCGACGAAACAAATGTCGCTTTCACGCCGCCTGCGAATTACACGAGTTTGAAGATTACAGGCATCGATGTCTTTTCCGCCGGCGTCCTCGGTGCGCGCGATGATGGCGATGAAGAAGTCACGCTGCGCGACGCCGGAAGCCGGCACTATAAAAAGCTCGTTATCCGCGATGATAAACTGGTGGGTGCTATTCTTTATGGCGAAATTAGCGATGGCCCCTGGTTTGTCGAAATGATTGAATCCGGACAAGACATATCAGCCGTCCGCGATCGGCTTTTATTTGGCCGCGCTCTGGCGCAAGCAGCCTAGGAGCATCTTTGTTTCATTCCCCTTCGCTTCCTTCACCGCAAACGCCAATCAAAACGACATGCCCTTATTGCGGCGTGGGTTGCGGCGTTGTTGCCTCCGGCGATGGAAGCGTACGTGGTGATGATAGCCATCCGGCCAATGAAGGACGTTTGTGCTCCAAGGGGTCTGCCCTCGGCGAAACGCTGGGAATGGGCGGACGAATACTCTACCCCGAGATAGAAGGAAGGCGGGCGACATGGGATCAGGCTCTGGATCATACAGCCGCTAAATTCAGCGCGGCCATCCGCGATCACGGCCCGGATTCCGTCGCCATCTACGCGTCCGGACAATTCTTGACCGAAGATTATTATGTCGCCAACAAACTTATGAAAGGCTTCTTCGGCGCTGCAAATATCGACACAAATTCCCGGCTCTGCATGGCCTCATCGGTCGCTGGTCATATTCGCGCATTCGGTGAAGACATCGTACCGGGAAGTTATGAAGATATAGATCATGCCGATCTCATCATCCTGGTTGGCAGCAACGCAGCCTGGTGTCATCCCATCCTGTTCCGCCGCCTGGAAGTCGCAAAAAAGGCGCGCGGCACGAAATTCATCGTCATAGATCCTCGTGTGACTGCGAGCTGCGACGGGGCCGAACTACACTTGCCGTTACGCGCAGGCAGTGACGTGGCCCTGTTTAATGGATTGCTCGCCTTTCTTGCAGACAACAAACATTTCGATAATGTATTTCTTGAAAATCACTGCAGCGGCATGGATAGCGCTGTCGCCACGGCTCGCACGTTCACCATCAGCGAGATAGCGGCGACCACTGGTCTTGATCAACACGATATCCTGAAGTTCTATTCCCTGTTCGCTTCGACACGACGCGTGGTTACCGCATATTCCCAAGGCGTCAACCAATCTTCTGCCGGCACGGACAAGGTCAACGCAATCATCAATTGCCATCTGGCGACAGGCCGTATCGGAAAGCCCGGCATGGGTCCCTTTTCGCTGACAGGTCAACCTAACGCCATGGGCGGGCGTGAGGTCGGCGGGCTGGCCAATCAATTGGCTGCGCATATGAGCTTCGCTTCACCTGAACATATCGAGCGCGTAGGCCGGTTCTGGAACGCAACCAATATCGCGCAAGAGCCCGGTCTCAAGGCAGTTGATTTGTTCGAAGCTCTGCATGCGGGAAAGATCAAGGCGCTCTGGATTGCTGGAACGAACCCGGCCGTCAGCCTGCCGCGAGCCGATCGCATCCGCGATGCCTTGCGCGCCTGCGATTTCGTCGTGAACGCAGATTGCCATCATGGCGATACGAGCGCATTTGCCCATGTGCTGCTTCCAGCGCGCGGTTGGTCGGAGAAGGACGGGACGGTCACCAATTCAGAGCGGCGCATTTCTCGCCAGCGTGCTTTTCGCCCCGCCCCTGGAGAAGCCATGCCGGATTGGTGGATGTTAGCCCAACTCGGGCAGCGCATGGGTTGGCAGGACGCATTCGCCTACGAAAAGCCCTCTCAGATTTTTCGCGAGCATGCTGCACTTTCAGCATTCGAGAACAATGGGGAACGCCTCTTTGATATCGGCGCGCTGGCTGAGCTGAATGATAATGACTATGAAAACATGCCTCCTTGCCAATGGCCCGCCCCCAAAAAAGGCCATCAGGGCGGTAGGCTATTGGGTGATGGACTCTTTCCAACGTCCGATGGTCGCGCACGCCTTGTTGCGACACCATTTCGCCCCTTGGCAGAGATGCCGCATGGCGAAAAGCCGCTCATCCTCAATACGGGCCGCATTCGTGACCAGTGGCATACGATGACCCGAACAGGCAGCGTCGCAAGACTATCTGCCCATACCCCTGAACCCTATCTGGATATTAATCCAGAAGACGCTCACCGCGCCGGCCTTGAAGACGGCGGCATGGTGCGTATCGAAAGTGCGCACGCATCGGCAATCATGCCCGTGAGATTAAGCAACGAACAAAGACAGGGCGAAGTCCACGCAGCCATGCACTGGAGTTTCACCAATTCCTCGACGGGACCTGCAGACAGGCTTGTGGGCGCAAGCGTTGATCCCATATCCGGGCAACCTGAATTAAAAGCGAGCGCCGTTTCGATATCGCCTCAGGAAATGGCTTGGCACGGACTGTTGCTGCATCGCGAGCCATTGTCGACGATCGATTCTACCTATTGGTGCAGGATAGCGATTGAATGCGGTTATGCCTTTCCGCTTGCCGGAATCAATCCACTTGCCAGACCCGGCGAAACGCCAGGAGATGAGTGGCTTCTTGCAATGCTCGGTGCAGAGCCGGCATCTGATCTGGCTGTTTATGCAGACCCGGCCCGGGGCAGTTTCCGTTATGCACTTTTCCGCGACGGCGATCTCATCGCTTGCCTGTTTGTTGCGCGAGATGCAGGAGCCATTCCCGAACGCGAGACAATGGCAAAGATATTTGCGTCTCCCATTCCCGTTGAAAATCGTGCCCGCATGCTGGCTGGCATCTCGCTTGACGGCGTCACCAGCGCAGGACCGACAATTTGCGCATGTTTCACAATTGGCCAGACCACAATCATTGATACGATCGAGCGTTGTGGCCTCAAGTCAACCGCAGAGATTGGCGCCTCTTTAAAAGCCGGAACCAATTGTGGTTCGTGCCTGCCCGAGCTTGAAAAGCTCCTGCGTACAACAGCTCAGCCTGGCGCACTGACACAAGCTGCCTGAACCTGCGGGGATCATTGCTTACTTACGCCAAGCATCTGATGCGTGCATGTCTGCTCAACTGTAGCCGTTCGCTCCGTGAGCGCAGCCACAATCTGCGACAGGTCTTCAGGGTAATGGCGGAGAGGGAGGGATTTGAACCCCCGGTACCCTTGCGGGCACTCCGCATTTCGAGTGCGGTGCGATCGACCACTCTGCCACCTCTCCGGGTGCGGACGCTGATTTCCTGTGGTGCGCTGCGCAATATCATGGCCGGACCACCCGGCACAAGTCGCAATCTCGATTGCCACGAGTTCTGCCGAAAAACTGCGAATATTTTGCCCATAAACCCTCAATCTTCGAATGGCATGTTGACCAGCGGGGGTCCCTGGCTATATTTCGGCCACCTGCGGCCAGACAAAGCCCGCATGCCCCTATGGCGGAATTGGTAGACGCGTCCGACTCAAAATCGGATTCTGCAAGGAGTGCTGGTTCGATTCCGGCTAGGGGCACCAATATATCTTTGAAAATACAATAATTTCAGATAATTGTGGATTTATATTTTATACGGTCCCACATATAGTCCCACACTTTGTATCGGCTTGGCGTGGTTTTGAGCGGACAGAGGCGGACACGCACCTTTTGATTTTTTGATTTTAAATCAAGTATGAGCCTTGCGCGCGCACACACTTGGTTGCAAAGCCATTATCTGCCGGTTTCTGCCGCAGTGAAATGTTGTCATTTGTTGACATTCACCCTGCGGCAAATCTTGATTGTTTGAAAGTTTTTCAAAGTAAGGCTTCAGCTAGCCGTCACCTATTTTAGTGACGGCGCTATGGTCCCGGCAGCACCGAAAACCGCGCGCCGCACCGATCGAAGGCCGCCGCTCCTTTGCTCCGGGGACAATCGGCTGTCAGGTCCGCCAGTATGTCCGGCAGCTTGCCATCCGCGCCCCATCGCTCGATTGCGCGCGCCAGATCATAGGCCCCCATTCGACCGCAGGCTGGGCAATCGACGTGCGGCCGGGGCAGGCCGTGCGCCTGTAGGTCCGCCAAAGTTACAGCGCCATCCTTTGCCATCATCCACCTTAGGAGCCTGCCGCATTGCCAAAATCCATCGGTTGTAACAGAAATGGCCTCGTACTGGCGTCTATCTGGGGGATGTCGGTTCAAACCTCGGAGCCGCATTGGTCCGTTCGGAAGCCTTTCCGCCCGGCGATTCAGCCAGGGGAATCGGGTGAATAAAAATTCTCACGCGGCAACGAGGCT
>CAMDKB010000279.1 GCA_945901195.1 Rhizobium sp. Q54 | reverse complement strand
GGAATAAGCGGCACGGGCCGTTGATACGCCAGATTATAAGCATCTGGCCTGTTGCTGCGGCCGATTTCATAGACGTCGCGAAAGCCTTTGGTGGTCAACAGGCCGGTCTTTGCGCCTTTGCGCTGGATGACAGTGTTGATGGCAATCGTTGTACCGTGGATGAAGAATTCGAAATCCGGCAGATTGACGTTCGCCTTGTTCACACAATCCAGAACGCCGCGCGCCAGATCATCATAAGTCGTCAACGCCTTGGTATAGGCGATGCGCCCGTCGGCAAAGAGCGCGACAAGGTCGGTAAATGTTCCGCCGATGTCCACTGCTACGCGCGCACCCATGGTTTCCTCCATCTGTTCTTGTTTTTATTCGACAGGATTTCAATCATCGCTGGCTCTGCGCGTTATCGCCTTGCACACGCCAGAAGGACGCTCGCTTTTCCGCGCGGCGCACGGTCTCGTTTAGAACCACCGCCATCAAGGCCAGGCACACGACCAAAGAAAACATCGCGGGCGGATCGAAACTTTCCGAATACAGCTTTGTGTAATAGCCGATCCCCCCCGTGGAAACGTAAAGCTCGGCCAGCAGCACACCCAGCAAAGTGGCCGACATGCCAAGGCGCAGGCCGGCGAACAGGCTCGGTGTCATGTGAGGCAGGATCACACGGCGCAGGATTTGAAATCGCGTGGCGCCCATGGACCTGGCCGCCGTGAGATGCGCGTTTTCGACAGTCTGCGCACCTGCGATGACGTTGAGGATGACGGGAAAGATTCCATGGCTGACGCCAAAGGCGATCTTGGATGCAGAGTCCACGCCGAACCATAGCACAAACAGCGGCAGGATCGTGACCTGTGGAATGGAATAGGCAAGCAGGATGAGCGGTAACGCGCTGCGCGTGGTGAACCCGTGCAGACCAACTGGAATGCCGATGAGCAGCCCACCAATCAACGCAATAATGAACGCCACGACAAGTTCATAAAACGTGACCGAAAGAGCCCAGATGATGTTGGGATCGCGCAGGACGCGGGGCAGAGCAGCGATGATAGATGAAGGAGGCGAGATAAAATCCTGGTCGAATATTGTATGGCCTGCAATTTCCCACAACAGCAGCACAAAAATGACCACGACTATTCGCGCGAACAATGCGTCAGTCCAAAGTCTTTGCACAATGCCAGGGGCTGAAACGTTTGTCGCCGCAGGCTCGATCACTATGCTCATCGGCCGTCTCCGGGAATAGCAAAGCGCGCCTGCAGATGCGACAGGCCAGTGTTGAGGATAATCGCGAAAAAGATCACGAACAGAATATAAGCAAACATTTCGGCCGTGTTCATGGCTTCGCCGAGGCGCACGATCTGGCTGCCAAGCCCTTCGATGCCTGCAATCATCTCGCTGCCGATGATAGAAAGAAAACCGATAATGCAGCCAATGCGCAGACCAGTGACAATCACGGGCAAGGCCGCCGGCAACAGAACCCGGCGAAACATCTGCATGTCGTCGGCCCCCATGGCGCGCGCGACGCGCACATAACGATCGTCAACCTGACTGATGCCGCCAATCGTGTTCAACACGATGGGGAAAAACGCGTAAGTGGCACCGAAAGCGATCTTCGACGAAGGACCGATGCCAAAGAACAGCAGAAAAATCGGGAGAAAAATGACAATCGGAACTGCAAACACGCCTGCCAGCAGCGGCTCGAAGACCATCGTGCCGTAACGCGAGCGGCCTATGAAATAGCCAAGTGAAAGGCCGGCGGCTGCCGCAATAAGAAATCCCAGCACAAGCTCCATAAGGGTAACAAACAAATGGGTATACAAGGCACTGGTCTGCGCCAGAGCGACAAATTTCCAGAAAACGGCGCGCGGCGCGGGCAACAGGATCGCGTTGATCAATTTACGTTCGCCAACAAAATCCCAGAGCAGGAACAGCGCAGCGACAGAGCCGATCTGAATCGCACGGGCCTGCCAACCTGAACTCATTCCATTCATGGCGCATCACCGGCGGGCTGGCAAATCCCACGCCGCGTGCGATCACGCGCGGCTGCGCTGCCGACGAAACCGCCGATGGTTTTCTCGATCTCGGCGCGCAACAAGGCATAGAGATCATTGCGATAATCGGCAAAGCGGCCTGACGCCATGAACTCGGGCTCGCGCGGATGATCTTCCTTCACATCGATGACGGCCTTGATGGACGCAGGACGCGCAGTCATCACTACGATTCGATCGGCCAGAAAAACAGCTTCCGCCAGCGAGTGGGTGACGAGAATGATGGTCTTGTTGCTCTTGGCCAACAGGATCGAAAGTTCTTCGCCGAGATAGATGCGCGTCTGCTCGTCCAGCGCTGCAAATGGCTCGTCCATCAAGACGATATCAGTTTTGAGACTCAACGCGCGCGCCAGTGACGCCCGTTGCTTCATGCCGCCAGAGAGCTGATGGGGATAATGGTTGCGGAACTCGGTCAGCCCTACCGCTTCCAGCGCCTCTTCGGCGCGTCCCTGACGCTCACTTTCCGGGACGCCCTGAAATTCAAGCGCAACTTTCACATTGTCGAGAATGGTGCTCCAGGGAAACAAGGTGTTATCCTGGAACACAAACGAAAGCTCGCGCGGCGAAGGCCCGGTAATCGGCCTGCCGTTGACCTTCACCTGCCCGCTGCCCGCTTGCAGCAACCCGCCGATGATGTTCAGCAATGTGGACTTGCCGCAGCCGCTCGGGCCGATCAGACACAGCAATTCACCGCGCCTGATGTCCAGCGACACATTATCCAGTGTCTGAACGATCGCGCCATCGCGGCTCACAAATGAATGCGAAACGTTTTCGACAGTGATCGCAGCGTCCTGCCCTGCAAGGGCAGACTCCATTTGCGTCGTTGGACTCATTTACATTTTCCACTCATGCTACAGGGTTCAAGCGGCAGCATGTCAGCGCACGACGGGAAGAAAGCGCGTATCGATCATGTCGCTATCTTTGGGCTCTGCATCGAGAATTTTCATGTCGATGAAAGACTTCTTCAAAACAGCCATGGCCTTGGGATCGAACACGCCATTGGTGGAGAACATGCCGATTTCATTATCATAGGTGCGGGCTAT
Organism: Rhizobium sp. Q54; assembly: GCA_945901195.1. GTDB lineage: Bacteria > Pseudomonadota > Alphaproteobacteria > Rhizobiales > Beijerinckiaceae > Terripilifer. The sequence goes on along the minus strand of CAMDKB010000279.1, from coordinate 3,127 downwards.
GGCGGCCGGATCGAGGTTCAAAACCTTGGAAGAAATCTCTACGGTCCTTTGCTTGTTCGCTTTCATCCAGTCGATGGTGGCAAACCAGCCTTTGAGGAAACGCTTGGCCGCATCAGGATTTTTTTGCACGAGCTTGTCAGTTGCGAATATGACGTGGGTGTGAAAATCCGGGGCGAACTCACCCAGCGTTTGCAACACACGCCATTCTTTGGCGCCTTCTAGTACGTAGCCGCTCGCGGCAGCGGTGACCAAGGCATCGACCTGTTTGGTTTTCAGCGCCGCCCGGCTGGTCTCCATGCCGCCAACTGAAACGGTTGTCACGCCATTCAGTCCCCATCCATTCTGCACGGACGCCTGGATGGCGAGCCAGTCGGTCAGTGAACCGACAGTCGTCACGCCGATCTTCTTGCCCTTGAGGTCCTTGATCGACTTGATGGGCGAGTCGGCGGCTACGGCCATCGCCATATTCATGGGCGCAGACGCCATGGCAGCAATGCCTTTGGCCGGAACGCCTTTGGCGAAGAAGCCAAGGCCCGGTCCGCTGCCTATGCCAATATCCACGGAATCAGCGGTCATGCCCTGTTGCAATCTTGCGTCGCCTGCGAACGAGGTGACCACGATCTTGAGATTTTCCTTGGCGAAAATGCCGGCCTCAATGCCGATTTCCACTGGCGTAAAGGTCCATGAGAAGGAGACCGATTTGCCAACGCGCAACGTGTCCTGCGCAAGCGCGGAGGCTGATGCCGCCATCACGATTGCAGACATAATAAGGCCGGATATCATGTACTTTTTCATGTTCCCTCTCCAATTTCCTGTTTGCTGCCAGTCATCCGGCAGCCACTGGCATTCCCATCAGGCGGGCGCTTTATCGCGCTTTTTCTCCGCATCGTGTAATTCACTGGCCTTGCCGGCCCGCAATACCATGCCCGGCAGTTTTGCGCCGAGGATTGTCTCGGTCAAGCGCGCGGCTGCAATCAGGGCGTCAAGATCAAGCGCCGTTTCATAACCCATGCCGTGCAGCATGTGAACGAAATCTTCCGTACAGATATTGCCGACAGCGAGTGGCGCATAGGGACAACCACCCATGCCACCGATGGAAGATTCAAAATCGGTGACGCCGCGCTCCAGCCCCGCCAGCGCATTGGCAAGGCCCAGGCCACGGGTGTTGTGCAGGTGAAGACCAAAGTTGATTTCGGGCCAGCGTTTCTGCGCAGCTTCCACAAGGCGCGCAATGGACCCGGGATTGGCCATGCCCGTGGTGTCGGCGAAATAGATGAGCTTTGCGCAGCCTTCCACCATGACTTCGATCAAAGGCAGGCAACGTTCCACGGGCATATCACCCTCATAGGGACAACCAAACGCTGTGCCCAATACGCCGACGACCTGAGATGAGGTTCCTTTTGCAAAAGCGGAGATGTCGGCAAACGCTTGCATGGCCTGACCCGTCGACATGCGCACGTTCAACGAATTGAATGTTTCGCTGACCGCCACACCAGATTTGAAATCCTCCACCCGCGCGGCCAGCGCACGTTCGGCGCCTTTGATATTGGGCACAAAGGCTGCATAGCGCACGCCCGGCGCGCGATGCATTCCGGCCAGCACATCTTCCGCATCGGCCATTTGCGGCACAATTTTGGGATGCACGAAGCTTGTCACTTCAATGCGCCTGAGGCCCGTGGCGCTCAGCGCATAGAGCATGCGGATCTTGTCCGCCGTGCTGACCTGAACCGGCTGGGTCTGCAATCCATCGCGCGCGCCCACTTCGCTGATGATGATCTGTTTGCCGCTCATCCGCTGCTCCTTTTACGCATCTGGCCTTAAACCGGGTTCATACCCAACGCCTTGCGCGTTGCCGTGCCGACTTCGTCGAGATGGTCGATGACGATTGCGCCGGCTTCACGCAGAGCTGCAATCTTGCCCTGGGCGCTGCCCGAATGAGCCGAAACAATCGCACCCGCGTGACCAAAGCGCATACCTTGCCGCGCGTTCTGTCCGCCAATGAGCGTAATCAGCGGCTTTGTATATTTGCCAGCGCGAATGGCGTCGGCTGCGCCTTCCTCATTCACGCCGCCGATTTCGCCATAGGCGACGACGGCATCAGTATCCTTGTCCGCCTCGAACAATTCCAACAATTGTGCCCAGGACGTCCCGATATAGGTGTCGCCGCCGACGCCAATGGCAGTGCTGACGCCAAGGCCGGATTTCATGAGGTAGTAAGCCAGCGTCATGGTGTTGCCACCGCTGCGCGAGATAATGCCGATGCGGCCTTCCTTGAATGCGGTACGCATCATGTCGACACGTCCGCCAAGGCCGCCCAGAATGCTTTTGCCGGGACTGAGCAAGCCGGGACTGTTGGGTCCGATGACGATGGCGCCAGCCGCGCGCGCGTGGGCTATGATTTCAAGTGCATCGTGGTGTGGCAGGCGTTCGGGCATCAGGCAGACCAGTTTCACACCGGCTGCGATGCATTCAATCGCAGCATCCTTCGCTGCCGCCGATGGCACGATGACGAGGCCAGCGTTGATTTCCGGATGAGCAGCGCGAGCAGCAGTCACCGTGTCGTAAATGGGAACGCCCTGCGCTTCTTCGCCGCCACGCCCTGGCGTGACACCAGCTGATATCACGGCCCCTGCCTGTCGCATCATGCCAGCCCGCAGGCGGCCTTCGCGGCCCGTCATGCCCTGAATGACGATACGTGTGTTTTCATCGATGAGAATGGCCACAATTATCTCCGCTGAAAACCAGGGGTCTCGCCGCGCGCGGCTGCGCCTGCGATGAGTTCATCCCATTCAGGCATCGGCAATGAGAAGGTGATGCCTCCAATACCATCGGTCATGCAGGCCAGTTCGCAAGCAAGGCATTCAATGCAGGCGCCGCGCTTGGCCTCTTCCTGCGTCACCTTCAGTGCTGGAACGTTATCTTTCAGTTCCAGCACACAGGCGAGATTGGGCACGTTGCAAGCCACAACGCAGGCCTTGGTTTTGCATTTGGCGCAGGTGGCCAGATCAAATGTCACCGATCCGCCGGAGAATACCTCAAAACTCATTACGCCGCTCATGCCCGTGCTCCCGCCTTGCGCTGGTCACGCCAGCCTGCGTGAAGTTCTCGAAACGACAACGCAACGTCG
>CAMDKB010000278.1 GCA_945901195.1 Rhizobium sp. Q54 | reverse complement strand
CCGCGACAGCGGCGGGAGCAACGCGCGCGATGTCACGGAAAATCGACCAAATCGCTCGCGAAGGCCACGAAGAAACACTGAAAACCACGCCGTCGCCGCCAAACAAGCCGCGCGGGTCATATTGCGCCGGGAGTTTTGCAAGAGGCTCTTTTTCTATAATAAAAAACATTTCGGACTGCCTTAGAAAGGAAAGTGGTGCCGCAGAAGAGAATCGAACTCCCGACCCCATCATTACGAATGTCAGGGATAAGGATTTCTGGAGCCTACCCGTGTTTACCCATTCATGCTAAACCTATTGTAAAATAAAGCATTTGTCATTATGATGTTTACTCGTGTTTTCCAGCATCGCCCTTTTCGGTGGCGACATGGTGGCGACATGGTGGCGACACAGCTCAAACGGGCTGACAGGAAGCGAACATGACCTCCCTCAAAATCACCAAGCGTGCGATCGATGCACTCGCCCCCGATGCAAAGCCTTTCGTCGCCTTCGACAGCGACCTTGCTGGTTTCGGCGTCAGGGTCATGCCGAGCGGCGCAATGTCCTACGTGGTCGAGTATCGGCCGCATGGCGGCGGGCGCGGCGTCTCAAAGCGGCGCTTGACGATCGGCAGGGTTGGGGTGCTCACACCAGATCAGGCCCGTCGGGCAGCAGCCGACACGCTCGCCAAGGTCAGACTGGGCGGCGACCCCGCTGCTTCGATCATGGAGAAGCGCAGGGCCCTTACCGTTGCGGCCCTTTGCGAGGCCTTCGAGGCAGAACACCTTAAAGCCAAAGTTAAAAGCAGCACAGCCGGGGCGCACTCCCTCGCGCTCGCTCGCCTGAAGGCCGCGCATGGCAGCATTAAGGCCGAAGCCCTTACCAGAGGTCATGTGGCGGCGCTTCACTTAAGGATGGGTGACACGCCCTACGCTGCAAACCGGGCGCTCGCCGTATGGAGCAAGCTCTATTCATGGGCTGGCGTTCGCGGCATTGCCCCTAAAGGCCTAAATCCCGCGCGGGGTATTGAGCGCTATCGTGAACAAGGGCGAGAACGCTTCCTGACTGGCGAAGAGCTGGCCCGCCTTGGAGATGCGCTGCGCCTCGCGGAAACGGAAGGGCTGGCTTGGGATGTCGACGAGGCAAAGCCGGGCGCGAAATATCTGCCTAGAGAGAAGAACCGCCGACGCGTTCTTGATCCTTTTGCAATCTCGGCAATCCGGCTCTTGATCCTGACAGGGGCCCGCTTGCGCGAGATATTGCACGCGCAATGGAACCAGGTCGATTGGGAGCGCGGCATTCTTTATCTTGCTGAGAGCAAAACAGGGCGGAAGCCGATCTATTTGAACGCGCCCGCGCAAGCCATACTCGTGAGCCTGCCGCGTATCGACGGCAATCCACATATCATCGCAGGAGCCAAGAGCGGCGAACCGCGAGCTGACTTGAAAAAACCTTGGGAGGCCGTACGACGGGCGGCCGACCTCGACGGACTGCGCCTTCATGATCTACGTCATAGCTTCGCAAGCGTCGGCGCTGGCGCATCTCTCGGGCTACCGATCATCGGCAAATTGCTTGGACATACGCAGCCGGCAACCACTCAGCGCTACGCGCATCTGGACGCTGACCCAATGCGACGCGCGGTCGATACAATCGGCGCGACCATCGTGGCGAAGATGAACGGGAACAAGGGCGGTGTCGCGGTCTAATTGATCGAGCCGCGCGTTGGCAAAAGGTAGTTTGAGGAGTGTATTTACGATGCAGCCGACAGCAACACCGCCCGAAGAAAATGATGAGTTGAGTATTGATCCGATCATCGTGATCGAGCAGATACGCGCCAACCTGAGCATCCCAATGGCAGAGCGCGCGACGAGGGCGGCAATCCGACCGGGACCACAATTGAACTGGCATACGAATGCGCGGAATAGGTCGGCCAGCCGACAAGCCGATTTGGCCTTTCGGTTTCCCGCACTCCCTTGGGCTCGTGAGGCCTTGTGATGAAATACATGACATTGTCGGACGTGATGGATTTCATCCGCAGCTCCGGCCGTCCTCCACAAGAAGTAGGTCAGGCATTCCGCGAGTTCATGATTGCCGCCTTTGAGCAGCGAATCGAGATTGAAGGTTACAACGAAGGGAAGGTCTCCGCGCGACATCAGCGTTCGCGCGTTCCCAAAGACCTTTTTGAGTCGCCACTCCTGCTCGATTGGGCGGGGTCGGATTACGACGCGGCCTATGACGCGTTGGCAACAAATGTGGGTTCCCTAAGGCTGGAGCGCGGCGAACATGGCGATCATTTTATACAAGGTGATGAGTTGCTTTGGTCGGGATTGCAGGTCGATGCAGTCAAGGCCCAATCACTGCTGAGGTCTGGTAGCGCACCTGATCTCGCCACGGCCTTAAAGGAGGCGATAGCCAAAAATGGAAAGCCGATAACTCAGCGTCAAGCTGAGAAAATTGCGTCGACTATCCGGGCGCTCGAAAATCAGAAAAAAGTTCGCGAGACTCTGGCGCATGTCCAAGGCCGCCAAATTCAAGGGCCTAAGGGACCTCGCAAGCCGAAGGTGTAATTGCGTCGGCCCATGACGCAATTACACGCAAATACACATTTGGACAAAGGCGAAATTTCCGTCAAATAACCTCGTCATTCACGGCTTAACCGAGTTGCAGGGTGACGGAATGACGATGCAATTTCTGCGCCGCAAGGAAGCGGCCGAATACCTCCGCAAGTACTATGGCTTTTGCACTCAGCGCAGCCTTGCGAAGCTGGCGACAGTCGGTGGCGGGCCCGAATACCGCAAGATCGGCAAGCGCATTGTCGTCTATGAGCCCTTGAAGCTCGACGAGTGGGCGCGGTCGCGCATCGGCAAGCCGCAGCAGTCGACCTCGCACACCGGCTCCTGAGCAATTCCAATCCGTAGCACAAATCACCGAAAATCTCAGATTTTGAGGTTAGATGATGTCCAAGACATTTGCAGGTCAGCAGAAGACCTATCCTTTATCGCTCCGCCCGCTGCTTCGTGCTTTCGCGGATATCAATGCGAAGACGCCACACTTGGATGATGAGAAACTGGCGGCGGCATTCCGTAAGTGGGGGTGTGGGAACACCTTAACGACGCACACAAAATTCCAAGCGGCAGCGCATGAGGCCGGCCACGTCGCCGTATACGCACTCGCGCGCGTGCCACTCATAAAGGCCAAGATATTCCAGGACCTGACCGTGCCTGGGAATTGGTTGGGCCACGCCCTGCATCTGGATCTCCTGCCACCCCTCGTGTTGATCCACGAAGCTGACGTTTTTTCCCAGTTGGCCCGCTTCACTATGTCGGGGCCGATTGCTGAAGCGTTGATTGGCAATGGTAACGAAATGGCAAGCTTTCCGGAGCTGCTTCGGGCGTCCGCATTTTCCGCGCGCGCTGCTGAGTTGGACGGAGGATGCTGGCTTGAGATGTGGACCGTGAACGTGCTCGCGACTGTGGCGACAGTGGAGCAATCTGCGCCGAACATCAAATCCCTCGCATCACTTCTGGAACGGCGTTCTGAGATCGAACCTCAACAGCGGAAGGTCAAGAGAATACTAGAGGCCATCGTCGGCGTCGGACACGGTAAAGTGTTGCTCTCGTGCAAGGGTCAGGCGTTGGCACGCCGGCTGGTTGAGGATGTTCCATGCGCATCAGCGCTGCTGCTGGGGTCCGCTTTATGACCACAGTGACCCTCCTTCGTGCAAGCGCTCCTCTTTACCTTGCCAAAGTTTGGCAGGTGGGCGGCTCGATTGTTCCTACAGCGAACGCAAAATGGTTCCAAGCCAAGGAAATTCCGATCATGAGCCTGCGAGACATTCTCGTTGTCATAAGAGTAATAGAACGCTGGCCCCGTGTCGCTCTTGTCAAGGAAGCAGTTGCAGTTGACGCAAATGCGAAGCGCCTTCGTCGCAAGTGCCAAGCAGGGATCGACGAGCGCACAGGCGAACATTATGTAGCTGGGCTGCGTGTGGTCGCGAGGCAATGGCTCGCACTGGATTTAGACAAACTTCCGCGCCCGGCTTCGATCGACTGGCGCGACGGCGAAGCGCTCGCAACCTATGCCAGGGGGTTGTTGCCCGATGTGTTCAGAAATACTGCCTGTGTGTGGCAGTTTTCAGGAAGCAGCGGCCATCCGTCCAAGCGGCACGAAATCAGGATGCACCTGTTCTTCCTGCTAGATCAAGCCGTCCTGCCCTTGGCATGGAAGCCCACATTCGCGCATCTTCTGTGTATCGATCAGTCGACCTTCGACAAGGCGCATCTCATTTTTACGTCTGCGCCCGTTATCATGACGGGCTGCGATCCGATTGGACAAAGGCACGGCCTTCTGCCGGGTTCGCAAATTATCAACGTTCCCCCCGACGTGATTGCGCGTAGCGCAAAGCTTGAGCGAGATAATAGCGACACGGTGCGCGTTGTGACACCCATAGTGAGCGCACCAATGCCCGAAGTTGCAGCGGCGTTCGTTGAAATCATCGCCAAGTCGCATGTGCTGCGGTCGCAGCATAAAAACTACCGCAGCGAGCGCGGTCGGCGTCTGTCGTTCTGCAAGCTCATTCGCACCACTTTTGGCATCGAGGATGAAGATCTTCTCGCTGCGGCATTCCACGAGACCTGTATCGGCGACGAAGACCCGAATGCTGATCACGATATCGCGCAAGCCCTCGCGTGGGCGAGACGCGGTTCGTCTACGGGGCGTGATTTCTCAATTCGAAAGCTGTGTTGCGACGCTGCGGTAGCACTGCATGCGGCCGGCGAGAAGGAACTCGCAGCGCGTGCGGCAAGGCTGGCGATGGTGTTTGGCAAGATCGAAACGCGCGTAGCGCAAACAGGGGAGCCGTTCCAATGAGCAAGATCGATAACACCGGCCCAGTAAACGAAGAGGAATTGCTCGCCGCTCTCGCAGGGTCGCATACCGGCGCGTCCGTGGATCCGACACAATATCGGCGGAGCGACGCGGGGAATGCCGACTTGCTGGTAGCCATGTTCGGCCATGACCTGCGTTACGTCGAAAAATGGGCTGTATGGAGGGTTTGGAACGGAAAATTGTGGGTTGAGGCGTCGGACCTCGCGCTTATTCCGTTCGCTCGAGCAGCAACTGAACAGATGTTTCGCTGGGCAGATACCCTCCCCGACGATGAGAAAGCAGCTCTTCGCAAGCACGCGCTGGCCTCTCAGAAGCGCGAGCGCCTAGTCGCGATGATCTACCTTGCCAAAGGGCATCCCAAAATCCGTGCCGAGCCCAGCTTGTTCGATGCTGATCCTATGCTGCTAGGCTGTGATGAAGTGACCTTCGATCTGCGCAAAAAGCAGGCGCATTTACCCCGGCGCAAGGACTACATCACGAAGAGCACAGGTGTCACGCCGGATAAAGACGCCGGATGTCCCGAATGGCTCGCATATCTCGATTGGGTTTTCGCCGGTGACGCGGAGACGGTCGAATATGTGCAGCGCATCGCCGGTTACATACTGACCGGCGAGGTTTCGGAGGAAATGCTCGTCTGCCTTTTCGGGAGCGGCGGCAATGGCAAGACGACGGTAGTGATGACGCTGTACAAAATGATGGGCGATTATGCGGGCATCGCTCGCTCCACGCTGCTCATGGAACGACAGGGTGAGAAGGGTGCTGCATCGCCGGACGTTGCCGCCTTGCGCGGTAAGCGGCTCGTCATCACGAGCGAAACGGACGAGCATTGCAGCCTTGCCGAGGCTCAGGTGAAGTCCATCACCTCCAACGAGCCGATCACGGCCCGCATGCTGAATCGCGATCCCTTCACCTTTATGCCCACGCATAAAACGATCCTGATGACCAACCATCGACCGTTCGTGAAGGGGACCGACGATGGCATCTGGCGGCGGCTGAACATTCTCGGTTTCCACCAGAAGGTTACTGAAGACCAGAAGGTCGAGAATTTTCGCGAGACGAAGTTGTACCCTGAACTGCCCGGCATCCTGGCGTGGGCAATCAAAGGTTGCTTCAAATGGCAGAAGGACGGTCTCGGGCCGTCAGCAGCCGTCCAGGCAGCAACGAAGACCTATCGGAGTGAAATGGATTTCATCGCCAACTGGCTGGATGAGCGGACCGAGTTCGATACGGAGTGGGCAGTCACGCGTAGCGATGCCTACCAGAATTACAAATTCTGGGCGCAGTCGGAGGGCGCGCCGGTTCTGGGCAACCGCCGTTTTGTAGAGGAACTGCACAAGCGCGGCATCTCCCCAGCGAAGTCAAATGGT
>CAMDKB010000277.1 GCA_945901195.1 Rhizobium sp. Q54 | reverse complement strand
GCGCCTGAACCAGCGCGATCAGCTCTTCCCGGGACGGAACGTCTGGCGATTCAGCGACCATCCGATGCTTGAATCGGAAACCGGTTCATAGGTCCAGGAAAATCGGATAAAAATCACGGTGGCAGGAAGGAACCTGGGCAGTTACCTTTAGTAAATAAATATCATTACATCCTTGGTGTGGTCTCGCGTCCTTACCATCTGTGTTACCTAGGCGAGAATCCTCTAAGGTTTCTCTGAATCGAAGCAGGCAAGATGCCGACTTTTCGCACCTCACGACGCGTCGCCCACAGTGCAGCCGATATGTTCGAGCTGGTGGTGGATGTCGAAAAATATCCACAATTCCTGCCCCTGTGCACGGGGCTGATTGTTCGCCGACGCAGCAGCGATGCACAGGGACGCGAGGTCATCGTCGCGGACATGTCAGTCGGCTACAAGGCCATACGTGAAACCTTCACGAGCCGGGTCACATTGGACAAGCCGGGGCTGGTGATCCTTGTCGAATATATCGACGGGCCGTTCAAACACCTGGAGAACCGCTGGACCTTCTCTGAAGAGGCCGTGCCTGAAACCGGCCCGCGCTCGCGTATCGATTTTTTCATCGACTATGAATTCAAGAGCCGGATGCTGGGTATTCTGATGGGTGGCCTGTTTGACGCGGCGTTCCGTAAATTTGCAGAAGCCTTTGAGCGGCGAGCCGATCAACTCTATGGCCGCAATCGGGAGACTCAAGGCTCCCGTACAGCCGTATGACAGGGGCACGGCGGGCTGACGGGCGGGAGCGCCGCCGGTGGTGCGCCTGGCTTTTGCCGATGTTGTGTCTGGCTTTTTCGAGCACGGCTGATGCTGCTGAACTGGCTGAATTTCCGTCTTCTCTCACAATAATCAGCGGGTTTGCAGCTGGCGGTGGCGACGAACGCGGGGGCGTTTCTGGACGCGGCGCTGCGGCACGTTTGCAGCCGCAACCGGGATACGACCAGACTGCACGCCTGTTCGCCCGCCATATAGGCCAATTTCTGCCGGGAAAACCGTCCGTCTCGCTCCGCTTCATGCCCGGTGCAGGCAGTATCAGGGCTGCGGCTCATCTCGCCCGCGAGGCGGCCCGCGACGGGAGCGTGCTGGGCGTCGTCGCCAGTGCAGCGCTGTTGGCTCCGCTGATCGGCGAACATGATCCCGGTTATCGGCTTCATTCCTTTGCCTTTGTCGGCGGACGAAGTCCGGACGAATACGTATGTGTGATTGACGGCCAGGCCGGAGCGGAGACCCTGGACGATCTTAAAAGCAGGGAGCTGGCTTTTGGGACCAGCGCGCCGGGAAGGCGTCAGCATACGCACGTCTTGCTGCTGAAGCAGCTCACGGACGCGCCGATCAGAATTGTCAGCGGCTACAAGGATAATAACGAAATTCTGCTGGCCATGCGGCGGGGCGAAATATCGGGCGTCTGTGGCATGTCTCTGGAAACCTACAAGGCCGGGCTGCCCGGCTGGATGGCCAGTGGCAGACTTAAACCCGTTTTGAGGCTTTCACCGGATTGGCTGGAAACGCTCCGCGCCGTCCCGCGCGCACAGGATTTGGCGCGCGAGCAGGGGGCCGACGCCAACCTGATTGCGGCGCTGGATTTTTTCGCGCAGGAGGGCGCCATGGCTTGGGCTCTGACTGCGCCAGCCGCCATTTCGCCGGATCGGTTGAAAATCCTGCGGGCCGCTTTTGAAGCCATGCAGATGGACAAGACCTATCTGCGCGAAGCACAACGCCGGAATCTGGATGTCGATACTGTCAGCACGGCACGTATAGAGGCGGGGGCGGCGATGCTGGCACAGACTCCCGGGGCCGCGCTGGATTTGATCAGGCATTTGAACGCAGCGCCTTGAATTGGGGTGTCAAGCTCACAATTTGATCGGTCTGATAGCTATTTAGATGCTCACAACACCGTCAGGGTCTGTTATATCTTGTTTCGCTCTTCTCAATTCCAGAATGAGCGGACAATCTATGGTCGTTGCCGTCAACCCGCCAAGTGGAGGCAAGTTGTCCATGCAAATGGCTAACCTGCCGACAAGAAAAAGCGCCCCCGCCATTGTCCAGCGTGACAGGACTTGCGGAGCGATCTCGAGGATCAGCCGCAAGGCGTTGGTCGCTGTCCTATTTGGCTCCTTGTCACTGCAGACATTACCTGCCGCCGCACAAGACTTTTATGCGGACAAGACTCTCACCATTGTGGTGGGCAGTGGCGAGGGCGTTCCAGCCGCGTCGGCGGCACAGTTTTATGCCCGGCATCTCAGCCGGTTCATTCCCGGCCAGCCGCAGGTCGTTCTGAATTTCAAGCCAGGGCAAGGTGGAAATTCGGCGGCCAATTTCGTCGCGGCTGAAGCGCCTCGCGATGGAACCGTGGTTGGCATCATCGGCGGAAGGGCGATCTGGGCGCCTATTCTGGATTTCTCCAAGCCGCCCTTCGATGTGCGCCGTCTCAACTGGATCGGCGCCAAATCGCAGGACAATATCGTCTGCATCGTTTCAAGCGAGAGCGGCATAGAAAGTCTGGATGATGTCAGGCGCAAGGAGGTACGGATCGGAATAACGCAGCCGGGCACGCGTTCAGCCGTCTATGCCAAGTTACTCAACGACCTGACCGCAACGCGATTTACGCCTGTGCCCGGCTTTGAAAACGTCGACGCCATCCTCAAGGGCATGGAAGGGCGCAAGGTCGACGGGCATTGTGGTTCGACGCTAGAATCCCTGCGTTTGCGTGTTCCCGCCTGGTTCGAGGAAGTGAAAATCCGGGTGCTCGTACAGTTTGCCCGCAATGCTGACGATAAATTTCCCCGCGTTCCACTTGCTCATCTCGTGCCGCGCACAGATACCGGCAAGCGGGTCATGGTGTTCCTCGCTTCGGATTCTTTTCTGGGGCAGGCCATGATGGCGCCGCAGGATGTTCCACCGGAATCGATAGAAATCCTTCGCCGGGCCTTCACGGCCATGTGGGATGACGAAGTGGTTCGCGAAGAGGCAGTCAAAGAGCGGATCACTGTCAATCCGGTTACCGGCGCGCAATTGCAGGATTTTGTCGCCCAGCTGAACGGCGCGCCGCAGGATGTGCTCTGGATCGTCAAGTCTGTAATCGACGCGAAATAGGCCGGGTGAATTTCACTCTACCCAGCTTTCCAACAGATCGAGGGCTGTTGCCACTGCCAATTGCCGGATCGCTCCACGGCCAGGGTCGCCATAGCGCATTTCTCTGTTGATCGTCTGTCCACCTTTTTTGGCGGTCGCAAACTGCACGAGCCCCACGGGCTTTTCCGGGGAACCACCGCCGGGGCCGGCGACGCCGGTAATCGCTACCGAGATGTGTGCGTGCGAATGCCTCAATGCGCCTTCCGCCATGGCCGCCGCTACCTGGGCGCTCACCGCGCCGTGGGCGATGATGAGGTCCATGGGGACGCCAATGCATTCGTTCTTGGCCTCGTTTGAATACGTGACGAACCCGCGCTCGACTACACTTGAAGAACCGGGAATTTCAGTCAGCAGGCCAGCGACCAGGCCTCCCGTGCAGGATTCAGCCGTTACGATCATCAGCCCCGCATTGCGGTAACGCTCAAGCAAGTTGGCAGCACGGATCTGCAGGGCTTCGGCAGTCGGCAGATTGAGGGGTTTCTCTGACATTTCAGACCTCGGGCGATTGCAGGGGCAAACGGACGGTTGCAAGGGCATTGGCGGCGATGCCTTCGCGCCGGCCGGTAAAGCCAAGCTTTTCAGATGTCGTTGCCTTTACAGCAACCCGGTTCAAATCCAGACCTGCAATTTCCGCGATGGATGCCCTGATCGCTTCCCTGTGCGGGCCGACTTTTGGTTCCTCGCAAACGATAGTCAGGTCCAGATGCGCAATCATACCGCCAAGCGCGCGCACCCGCCGGACCGCTTCCTGCAGGAATATGCGGGACGGCGCGCCGCGCCATTGCGCGTCCGATGGCGGAAAGTGCATGCCGATGTCGCCATCGGCGATTGCGCCAAGAATAGCGTCGGTAAGAGCATGCAGACCGACATCAGCGTCTGAATGGCCATCAAGGCCGCGACTATGGGGGGTTTTGACGCCGCCCAGCCACAGGTGATCGCCGGGACAGAAAGCGTGAACATCATAGCCATAGCCGGTCCGGATATCGGCGAGACTGGCAAAGAGCAGGGCTTCAGCGGTCACGAAATCCTCGGGTGTGGTCAGTTTGAAATTGGCGGCTTCGCCGGGGAAAGTCTTGACGCGAATACCAGACCATTCGATCAGCGACGCGTCGTCGGAGAAATCCGTTAGTCCAGCCTTAACAGTGCGCTCATGCGCCTCGCAGATCAAATCAAAGCTGAAGCATTGTGGAGTTTGAACGGCCAGCAACCCGGAACGCTCGACCGGCTCGGAAAACCCGTCTGCTGTATTACGACGGAGAGAATCCGCGACGGCGAGTGCTGGCACGGCTGCGCCGAATTCGCGGGCATGAGCCAGTCCATCTTGAATTAATGTTTTAGATAATAAAATTCTAACAACATCATGAATTAAAACAAATTTTATATTCAAAATAATCTGATTTATTACTTTAAGACCGGTGTTGACGCTGGCTTGACGTGTACTCCCACCGAACACCGGGGGAAGCAAATTGTCGCCATGCAGGCTTGCTTGTCTGGCGTCTTCAAACAATCGAATATCGTCTGGATGAATCACGATCTGGATCGGGGCGCCGGGAAGTGCAGCCGCAAATCGGTCGATTGCATGAGTGAGGACGGGTTTGCCGGCCAGCTTTTGATATTGTTTGGGAATGCCGCCTCCCGCGCGCAACCCCCGCCCGGCGGCTACGATCAGTATAGCGGTGTCGCCATCATGATTTTGAGCTGTCATTGCTTTTCCGGGAAAATGGGACGCGTTTCGCACTTGGAAGGGCAGGTTCGATTCTGTTTTGACTATAAACGCTTTTTCTCATTTTAAATTCTCGAGAAGCCGTCTATAATATAGGCATGGATATAATTGCGGAAAAAATAGGCAAAAATACCATCCAGGTCGGGCCGCTCCGACTTGAGGGCAGAGCGATCCTCGCGCCTATGTCTGGAATTACGGATATTGGCATGCGGCGGGCAGCGCATCGGTTTGGCGCGCCTCTGGTCGTTTCGGAAATGGTTGTCTCCAGTGAGTATGTGAACAGGCGGCACGAGGCGCTTGTCCGGGCCGAAGGGCAGGGCATTTTCCCCCACGTGGTTCAAATCGCCGGTTGTGATCCCGTCATGATGGCCGAAGCAGCCCGGCTGGTAGAGGCAGCAGGTGCTGATGTCGTTGATATCAATATGGGATGTCCTTCCAAACGGGTGAACGGGCGCTTGTCCGGGTCCGCGCTGATGCGTGATCTTGATCATGCCACCAGCCTGATCGAGGCAACGGTGGCGGCGGTCAAGGTTCCCGTCACGCTGAAAATGCGGCTTGGATGGGATGACAAGTCCCTTAATGCGCCCGAATTGGCCCACCGGGCGGAAGCTGCGGGTATAGCTCTGGTCACGGTCCATGGCCGGACGAGGGTTCAATTTTATACTGGCAAGGCCGACTGGCGGGCGATCCGCGCGGTGCGGCAAGCCATTTCAATCCCGCTGGTCGCCAACGGCGACGGAACGGATCTGGAAGATGCGCGGTCGATGCTTGCCGCTTCGGGCGCTGATGCGGTCATGCTGGGCCGGGCTGCCGTCGGCCGCCCCTGGTTGATCGGGGCGATCGCGCGCGGCCTCGAAGGGGAAGACTTTGTGGAGCCGCCGGTTGAAGCGCGTCGACAAGCGGCGCAGGACCATTTTGAAAGCCTTGTGGCCAGTATGGGTGCCAAGGCAGGTGTCCGGCATGCGCGCAAACATCTGGCGGCTTACGCGGATCATGCACTTGGCGCAGCCGCTGCCACAGATACCAGGCGGGCGCTGATCGTGACCAGTGAATCGATCAATGAAGTCCGTTCTCTGCTCGCCTCGATCTTTCTTGACCCTGCTTGTGACAAGGCGGCCTGACCATGACCGGTACGATCACGTCGAACCAGATTCTGAACAGCCTGCCTTTGCCATTGCTCACAATTGGCGCCGACGGTCAGATCACAAGCGCCAATGCTGCTGCGGAAGATTTCTTCGAGACGAGTCAGGCCCAGATCAAGCGTAGCAAAATCTCGGAATTGCTGACCTTCGGCTCGCCGGTGCTTGCGCTGATTGACGATGTCCGGGAGCGTGGCTCTGCGGTCAATGAATACCGCGTTGAAATTACGATTCC
>CAMDKB010000276.1 GCA_945901195.1 Rhizobium sp. Q54 | reverse complement strand
CAATGACCCGAACCCGAAGATCGTTCGAATAGCTACGCGGCATCGCAAGTCTCCATGCTCGCCCCAGCAGGAGGACTGAATCTGATTTGCCGCGTCTTGGGAATCCCTGAACCCAGATTTCGATTCAAATTCGCTGCAAGGCGCTCTAGAAACTGCAGTCTCGAAGCAGCCGCACATTAGGCGAATAGTCGGGCACGAATACGTCAACAAAGCCGCGAAATTTTTCAATTAATTGTGATCACGGAAAACAGGTACGGCCCAAACACTGACGGTTTCAACGATAGAAATCCCACCACCGGGGCAAGACGTTCATAAACCGCGCTATTCCACCTTGCCGATCGCATGCGTCGCACGAACGAGGCGCTTGTGGTCAGCCTCGACGAAAGCCTTGAATTCCGGCTCGTCGAGAAAAGCCGGCGGGCTGCCGCCCTTCTCGAAGATATCTGTGATCGCCTTGTCGGCCATGGCCTGACGCATCCCGCCACGCAGGCGTGTTATCACTGCCTCTGGTGTTCTGGCTGGCGCAAACAGGCCCGCCCAGATGTAGAATTCCACATCGCGATAGCCTTGTTCCTGGCAAGTCGGCACACCCATAAAACCATTCACGCGCTCGTTGCCGGTATTGCCGAGAATGCGCACAGTACCTGCATCCACATGCGGCTTCACTACGCCCGGCCCACCGCCTGTAACCTGTACCGTGCCCTGCAGCAGCGCATTCATCGCTGGCCCGCCGCCGGTGAACGGCACATGCAGCAGTCTGATGCCGGCCGCGGTCGCAAACATTTCGATCGGCAGATGCAACGCTCCATAGGAGCCCGACGACCTGAAGGGAATTGTCCCCGGCGCCTGTTTGGCCGCTGCGGCAAGGTCAGCCAGTGTCCGCCAAGGCGAATCAGCGCGCACCGCAATCATCAGAGGATCAGCGAGAACCCGCGCAACGGGACGCAGCTCTGAGACCTCGTAGGCGACCTGCCGCGCGAACAGCCGGTCCGCCTCCGGCAGCACCAGCAGCGAGGCGAGAGTCATCAGCAGCGTGTAACCATCGGGCGCAGCGCGCGCGACTGCGGCGTTGCCGGTCTTGCCACCGGCGCCGCCGCGATTTTCCACGACAAATGATTGCCCGAGCGACCGCCTCAACCCCTCCGCGATCGGCCTGGCGGCCAGGTCTGCCTGTCCGCCGGGGGGAAAGGGAACAACCATCGTAACATTGCGCGTTGGCCAGGCGTCCTGCGCTTGCACGAGAGATGGCAGCCAACCGACTGTGCCCGTGGCCGCCAAGGATCCCACAAATTGCCTGCGATGCATTCGACCCTCCCGGAGTTCATCAACCGGCAGAAGATGCGTTCTGCCGGTTGCTCAGGAAAATTATTGCGATCCTTCCAGCCCGAGGTCGCGTACAACCTTGCCCCACTTTTCCCCTTCGCTGGCGATATACTTGTTGATGCCATCGAAATCGGGCGTGGTGTAAGGCAGCAGACCCATATCCGAGATTTTCTGCGTGAGGACCGGATCTGCCATGATCGTCTTCATTTCATTATGGAGACGATCAACGATTGGCCGCGGCGTCTTGGCATGGGCCAGCATGATGTGCCAGGAAACCAGCTCAAAGCCGGGCGCATTGCCCGCTTCAGCGAAGGGCTTGACGCCCGGCAACGCCGGCAATTCTGTAGACGAAGACACGGCAAGCGCATTCAGCTGCCCGTCACGAATAAGTCCCAGCGCCGCGCCGATTTCCGAGAAGCCCGATGACACATGGCCGGAGGCAATATCGCCCACCGCCTGGGTTGTCACCTTGTAGGGCACATGCAGAATATCAACCTTGTAGAGTTGTTTGAGATATTCCATCGACAGATGCTGTGAAGCGCCCGCGCCCAGCGAAGCATAGGACAGCGGGTTGTTCTCCGCCTGCCGCTTCTTCGCCAGCGCGATGAAATCGGGAACGGTCTTCACCCCGAGCTTTGGACTTGCAATGAATACGAAAGGCGACTTCACATATATTGCAATCGGCGCAAAATCCGTTTTCGGATTGTAGCGCAATTGCTTCATCAGAACGGGATTGACGACCATCACTGTCGTGGTCGCAATGCCAAGTGTATGACCATCCGGTTCGCCTTGCGCAACAGCGGTCGCGCCAAGGGAAAGCGAAGCGCCGGGCCTGTTCTCCACAACGACAGTTTTGCCCAGACTGGCGGACAATTTCTCCGAATACAGGCGTGCGATAAGATCCATGCCGGCGCCGGGTCCCAGCGGCACGATCAGCGTGATGTTCTTTGTCGGCCATTGCTGTGCAGTGGCCGGAGCAGCCCACGCAGCAACCATTGCAAGGCTCGCGGCCAGCGATATGTATTTCATGTTCTCCCTACCTTTCAATTTCCTGTTGTTGCCGCCTATTGCGAACCTTCAAGTCCCAGCTTCCGGACCAGCGAGCCCCATTTTGCCTGCTCGGTCGCTATATAGGCGCGTATACCCTCCACCGAAGGCGTATCTACCGGCAGCAGACCCATCTCCGCAACCTTCTGACGCATTTCCTTATCCGCCATGATCTTTTTCATCTCGTCATGCAGCCGGTCGACGATGGGCTTGGGTGTCGCCGCATGAGCAAGCAGAACATGCCATGAAACAGCCTCGAACCCCGCGAGATTGCCCGCTTCGGCAAATGGCTTCACTCCGGGGAGAACAGGCAATTCGGCTGCAGAGGACACGGCAAGCGCACGTAACTTTCCGTCGCGTATTAGTGAGAGCGACGCGCCTGCTTCTGCGAACCCGCCTGATACGTGCCCTGACGCCACATCAAGCACCGATTGCGGCGTGTTCGTATAAGGAACATGCGACATCTCCACTTCGAATTGGCTCTTGATAAGCTCCATCGACAAATGTTGCGGTGAACCCGGCCCAAGTGACGTATACGACAACGGTGTCGCTTTGACCTTTTTGGCGTGCTCAATGAATTCTGCGACTGTTTTAATCGGCAGCGATGGAGTGACGACCAGAATGAACGGGGATTTTACGTAAAGGGATATCGGTACAAATTCCTTCGCCGGATTCGTCCGCATGTCCTTGAACAAGGTCGGGCCGACAGCCAGCGAAGAAGACGTCAAAACCACCAGGGTATGTCCATCGGGCTCTGCCTTGGCAACGGCGCCTGCGGCGATCATCTGTCGCGCGCCAAGCTTGTTTTCGATCACAACCGGTTTGCCGAGCGCCGGGCTGAGCTTGTCGGCGTAAAGCCGCACAATCGTATCCATACCGCTGCCAGCAGCTAGCGGCAGCACGATTGTGATAGTGCGAGAAGGCCAGGCGGCGGGCATCTGCGCATCGGCAGGCGCAATGGCAAACCCCGCAGCAAGCGCAAAGCTTGTCAGTTGGAAATAGCGCAGCATCCCGTCCTCCCTGCGACCTGCCTCCCTGCGACTTTCTATGCAGGTTTCCTTGCAAGGGATTGTCCGCCCGATAGGGGCGACTGGCAAGTCCGATCTGTGCAACGTGTTGCATTCGCATTTGCGAAGAAACCCGCCGCATTGCTGCGGCGGGTCCTGATCGAAAGCGAGAATGCCCTTGGACAATGCCACAGCTCACACCGTGGTCTGCGGAACGCCCTTTTTCGCCTTCAATGCCTCTTTCGCGCCTTCCCTGTAGGGAATGTCACGCTTAAGCAGGATCGCTGCCTGACGCACCTTGTGATGCGCCGTATCGACACCGGGCGGCAACGTGCCCTTGTCTTTCAACGCACGTGCTGCACGCATCAGTTTATGACGCGCCATGATGATACCGTTGTCACAACCAACGAGATTTTCCTTGGTGCGATCAATGATCGGCCCCATGCTTTCCTGCAGCGATGAATCCTGGATCGCGATACCCTCGACGCCGCTATAGGTAAGTCCCATGCGCTGCGCGTTGCGGTTCATAAGATAATCGTTGTCCGCATTGGCAAGCGGCCGGTAAGTACCAGGCACATATTTGCAATGGACGCCCTTGCCATCGCGCATCGCATTCACTTCCGCCTGCGAGAGCGCGCGCACCGGATGGTAATCGTAACTCCACGCAAAGCAATTCTCGTCGTCGACCGGTATCCAGAAATGCCCATGCATGGGATGGTCCCCGCGCGGCGGAACACCGGTGAAACAAGGCATGACCCACGGCGTGATGCGCCAGTAATATTGATCGTCTTCGGCATTGCGCCGTGCGCCAATCAAAAGTCCGCCTTCGTTTTCGACAACTTCGAATACAGGCGCCAGATCATTCATGTTGTACTGGTTGCCCTTGGCGCCCTTGAACAGAGGATCATTCTTCACATCGCCGCGATGCAGCCATGATACGTGCGAAGAATCGATGCCGCCTTCCATCGCCTGCAGCCAGTTGCAATCCTGCGAGCGTTTGGACACAAATCGCTGATCTGCGGGAACTGTTGCAAACTCATATTCGGGCTCGGCAGGAATGCGATCTTTGGGACCCATGTAAGTCCAGATGATGCCGCCCTTTTCGATGACCGGATAAGAGGTGAGTTTGATCTTCTTGGCAAAGCCGGATTCAGCGGGCTCTGATGGCACCTCCAGGCATTGCCCGTTCACATCGAATTTCCAGCCATGATAGGGGCAGCGCAGGCCACATTCCTCATTGCGTCCGAACCACAGCGAAGCTCCGCGATGCGGACAGAATTCGTCGATCAGACCCAGCGTGCCATTGGAGTCGCGAAAGGCTAGCAGCCGTTCCGAGAGAATTTTTACGCGCACGGGCGCTCCGTCCGCCTCCAGCAGTTCTTCGCTTAGTAGAATCGGGAGCCAGTAACAGCGGAAAAGGTCGCCCATCGCGCTTCCCGGCCCGGTCCTTGTGACAAGTTCGTTTTGTTCTTTCGTGAGCATGTCGCGTTTCCCGCCAATTTTAGACGTGCAACGGGTAATGAGAGCTGCGCGCCGCCTGTTCCTTTATGCAGAACGATGTTCCGTAATGAGAGAGCAGCACGGGCGGGGCCGGACAGCCTTGCGCTAGATCAAAGATCGCCCTTGCCGCCGAAGCCCGTCGAAAAAGCACCACCGATCAAGGCAAGTGTTTCCTTATCGGGACAAGTGTTCCCGGGTTTCCCCACCGGCCTCCGCGACTACTGCAAAGCGGTACATGTGCCAGCTCGCATGTCCCAGCCACGGCAGGACCACGACCAGACCGAGCAAGCCGGTCAACAATGAAACAGCAGTCAATGCAGCAATCGTCAGAGCCCAATAGATCATGCAGACAAGATTCAATTTGACCGCGCGAATGCTCGTTATCATCGCAGTGACAAAATCCACGTCCCGGTCAAGTAGCAAGGGAAATGATACGACCGTGAGCGAAAACACAGCGAATGCGATCATTGCGCCAATCACATTGCCCGTCACGAAAAACATCAATCCGTTTGAAGTCGTCAGTATGTCTGTCATCAGAACCCAGGGACCAGGAGCCTTCATGCCGAAGAACATGGCGTAAAGGAAAATCGCAATATCTATCCATATGAAGAATGTGAATGTCGTCACCAGCGCCATCCACCCAAGGTCGCGTCTGCCGCCGCCTTTGATGGCTTCAATGACTTCGCCCCAGCCCAGTGGCAAACGCAGTTCAAGCCGGCGGCTCACTTCATAGAGTCCGGCCGCCACAAATGGTGCAATCAACGCAAAACCCGCCGCCAGTGGATAGGCCAGATAGTAAAAGCCCGACACGGTCGCCAGCAGGATGATGGACCAGCCACCCGAAGCATAAAGCAGACCGAACAAAAGACCGAACTGCGGCGCGGCTTTGAAATCATTCCAGCCATATATCAATGCATTTTTCAAATCGCTTTTTGAAATCTCACGCACTACGGGCGCACGTACTGGCGCCTGCTCCCCCGCAGCGCTCGATGGCAAGGCATCGGCCATGACAAACCTCCCTGTTTTTTACAGGATGTTCTCCGCCCGTTCCACTCGCCTTGCGTTGGATCAAAAACGCTCAGTTCCCCTCAAACCCCTTTCGCGCCCGTTCAACGATCTCGGCCGGCGTCGAGTAAATCTCGACGATCTTTTTCTGCAATTCCTCACCAGACGTTGCGATGACATCGACCTGCATTTTTTCAGCCTCGCCCTTGAGGGTCACATCGCCCATGGCAGCCATGAAAGCCTTGCGTAATATGGCGACACGATCAGCAGGAACCTCCGCCGCCACAACATAAGGACGACCGAAAACCGTCTGGCTGTAAACGAGGTCGAAAACCTTCTTTTGCTCTTCAGACTTGAGGAAACTGCGGACCAGCGGCACACCCTTGGC
>CAMDKB010000275.1 GCA_945901195.1 Rhizobium sp. Q54 | reverse complement strand
ATCACGAGTTCTCAATAGTTTGGCCGTCCGATCCGCGCGATCAAATAAGCCGGCTTGCTTGGGCATAAGGAGCGCTCCGATTCAAATCGTCAATGAAGCATAGTGAATCACAGCTAGTTAAATTCGCGAAGAGTTTTTAGAAGTGCCTTGCAGAAAGAAGTCGTGACAACATGATAATCCCTCCCTAAAATTTTAAGCCGGAATGCCAGCCACATTACGCAACCGTAACATCTTGCTGGCGCGTGACACAAATCTTGCCCGGAATGGCGTTATCGTCAAGTCGATCAGGATTTTGAAATAATGTTAAGCCACTATCACCTGTGTTGCGTCACCGTATCAATCAGCGCAGGCTTGCCTGATTTCACCACAGCAATGGCGCGTTTCAGCGCTGCTGCAACATCCTTTGGATCTTCAATCGGGCCTTCGCCATAGACACCCATTGAGCGCGCCAGCGCACCAAAATCGGGTTCCGGTCCGTAGAGGTCCATGCCGATATGGGCTTTCTTTTCGTCCGTACCACGCAGGCGCGCCATGCGGATTTGATGCTCCCAATCGTTGTAATAGGCGCGGTTGTTATACATCACGATCAGCATGGGAATTTCATATTTGGCCGCGACCCAGAGTGCGCCTGCATCAAACATGAGATCGCCATCGGGCTGGATATCAACGACGAGACGTCCTGCTTTCTTATGCGCCATGGCGACACCAAGTGAAATGCCGATCTGCGTTGATGTGCCAAGTTCCACACCGGGATGACGGTAAGGCCTGTCGAAATCCCAGACCTTGCGTAATGTGCCCTTGATTGTATTGGCAGTGAGCACCCAATCCTCATCCTTAATGGCGTCCCAGACTTCATGCCCCAACCGGCCGGTTGTCATCGGCGATTGATCCCAGTTCTTGCGGGACTCCTCTTGCCACTTCGCCCAGGTTTCATCATGCCGCTTGCTTATTTTCGCCTTTCGGGCCGCAATCTTTTCCTTCAACGCAGCATTGCCGTCGATACGCTTGTTCAACGCATCCACAAGTGCGGGAATGCCAAGGGCGGTGTCGCCCAGCGCACGCACACTGCAGGGCTGCATGCGGCAATAATCCATCGACCATTTGGAAATGTTGACCTCGCCGAAACCCAGTTCGACAAAATCCGCATCGGCGTTGACCAAGGGCGTGAGTTCGCGCTTTGTCGAATCCAGTTCGTTCGTTGCTTTTTCGAAATCCTTGACGTCAAGTCCGACAACAAGATCAGAACCTTTCAGCGCGCCTTTGTCGAGGCTGATGCAGAGTGGATGCTTGTTCGGGAAATTGAGCGCATTGTTGATGTCCCATACCCCTGCGCCAATGGTCTCGGCGAGTTTGACGATACTTTCAAATCCGCCCGCACGGCGGCCCGCATATTCGGGAAGAAGGATAGGGTATTGGCTCGCTACCAGCTTGTCTGCGATCGCTTCGATCGCTCGCGGGTCGGGCATCATGGGCGAGGGCGTTGCCACCGAATTTTTAGGCGGCAGTGGTATTTCACGAGTGAGCGGCGCTTCCTGCAGGGCGGCATCATAGCACATATAGACCGGGCCCTGAGGCTGCGTTGTCATGATGGAGTAAGCTCGGGCAAAACTTTCAGGCACGCCATCGATCGCAGTGGGCTGGTAATCCCATTTCACGTAATCGCGTATCGCGTTGCCCTGCACCAGCGCCGTATGTGTCCAGTCGATATGCGGGCGGCGCTTGCCTTCGTCCATCGGACCGGTCGCGCCCATTATGAAAATCGGCACGCGATCAATATAGGCGTAATAGATCGCCATCGTAGCATGCAGCATGCCCACGAGATTGTGTAGGATGCAGATGCCGGGTTTGCCGGAAGCCTTGGCATACCCGTGGGCGATCTGCACCGCAATTTCCTCGTGGTTGCAGAGCATCATTGGAGGCTCATTCTGGCCGTAATTGACCAGCGAGTCATGCAGTCCGCGAAAGCTCGCGCCCGGATTGAGCGGAATAAAGTCGAAATCATACTGCTTGACGAGATCGACGATGATATCCGACTGCCAGCCGCGATAGTTTGCAGCGACCCCCGATTTTTTGTTGCTCAAATCATCCATCGTTTTCTCCCTCGGAACTGGCGTCAGTTTTTCTTGTCGTTGAGCAATTCGGCGACCTTGTCGATGATTGCCTTTGGCGTTTCATAGGCCTCCTTGACCAGCTCCTGAATCCGTTCTCCCGGCACGGGCGTAATTTCAATCATCGCCCTTTTCGCTTCGTCGAGAAATGGCTGATCCTTTTGGGTATCGATAAAAGCCTTGCGCAGCGCCGCAACGCGATCCTGAGGCACACCCGGCGGCGCCATGAAGGGCCGTCCCATCACCTGCCGTGCAAAGACAAGCTTCAGGATCGCTGTGTCCTCAGGGGTCTTGGCGTAATCCATCACGAGTGGAACATCAGGCAGATCAACATGCTTGGCTAGAGATAACTGCACAAGCACGTTGACTTTCTTGTCCTTGAGCCAGCCTGGCTGTGTCGAGATCACGCTTGACCATGACCAGCCGCACCGCGCCATGACTTCGCCGCGCTCCATGGCCATGTTGATATCGTTACCGCCGGGATAGCCGACGACGACGCGCATTTTTGTGCCGAGCACCCCGTTCAGCACTTTGGGAAACTGGTCCGTATCGGCGCTGCCGCCTGTGCCGCCCACGACCAATTCTTTCTTGAATGTGTCTTCAAACGTCTTGAAGCCTGAAGTGTGCCAACCCACGCACACGCTGACTTCATCATTCATGCTGCCGATCCAGTTGAATTTTGTGGCGTCGAACTGTGAGCCAGGCAGGCCAAGCAAAGTATCGAAGGCCACGCCGCGAGCTACTGTTCCAAAGGCCGTGCCGTCTTTCGGCGCGACGCTGTAAATCCAGTTCGCCAGACGCACGGAGCCAGCTCCCGGCATATTCTGGACGATCATGGTCGGATTTCCCGGCAGATGTCTGTTCATGTGGCGGGCGAGCAGACGCGCATACACGTCATAACCGCCGCCGGGCGTATATCCAACGTAAAGATTGAGCTTCTTGTCTTTGTAGAAATCCGACACCGCGTCGGCGCGGGACGATACGGGAGCCATTATCGCGAGCGCGCCTAGCGCGAGTGAGATAGTCGAACGTAACAGCAACATCCTGCCTCCAGGTGGAAAGCTGCAAAGGCAGCTTAAATCTGCCCCGCGTTTAACACGGCTGAGTAAGCAGACAAACCCCTGCATGTCAGCCCGCCGGCTTGCTCAACTTGTAGTGAACCCAGTCGTTCTGGCCAATGTGACGATGAGCAGGCAATTCGAGCCTCTCTTCGTAACGATGGGGATTCATGAAATTGAAGAATCGATCGTGAATGAAGACACTAGGACGCATCAGGGGCCAGATTTTTTCCCGCAAGAAATGCTGATCTTTATGAATGTAGTTGGCTATGGATTGGACCGTCTTGTCATGGTCCAGAATGCGCTGGCGCATGTTGCCGATATTGCCGCGCCGCGCGCCCCACATGCCCGCAAGCACCAGCTCGGTATGGGCCAGATCATCACGCATGACATGAAATGCCATGTCCGATTGCAGCCAGTCAGCCACGGCAAGGGCTTCCTTTGAAGTCACAACAGAATCTGCATCCCGAACGAGATAAAAATCCACATCCGGATCATCTTCAACGAGAAAACGCCATTGTGTCCCGAATTTTGCCGCGGGCATAACCCTCGACCACCACGACCTGAGCGCCGTTTTGCAACAGCCGCTGGCGGAAGGCGGCCGGTACAGTTTCATCTACGTAAAAACGCGAAACCTATGCGGGATAAACATAGCGGGCTGCAATGGAATTATTCTCCGCGCCCTTGAGGTATCGCTCGTCCGAGTCAAACACGGAATAGGAGATGACATTGCGGGACACAGCATTCCGGTTGAATTTTGGTAATATCAGCGCGTCCGGCACGCTGGAGCCGCCGGCGAATTTCTCGTCCCGCGCCTGAAGGCAGAGATCGCCGTGTCGGATCGCCTCATCGAAACGGTGCAGGCAGGTATAGGTACTTGTCATCAATGAATGATAATCGATTGGCGCGACTATGCCTTCCGCTTTGGCCGCAACCTTCAGCAGCCCGTCACGATCCTTGACCCGCAGAAGGATAACCCAAAGATTTTTCAGATTCTCTTCGGTCAGTTCACGGTTCGCAAAATCCCAGGCAAACGGTATCGCTTCGGCAAAACGATCAGCCTTGAACAAGGAAAGGATAGCGAACTTGCGCGTTGATTCCGATTGCTCCGATCGTAGCAGAATTTCGATTTCCTCAGCACTCGCCCTATAATGAGGCTGGGTTTTGATCCGCTCGAGAATAGCGTGCGTCTCTTTCAGAAAATCCTCACTCTTGGCGCTGCTGTTATTTTGATCGGCGGGCTGCATGGTTCATCCGGTAACGTTATAACCCGCCAGACAGATGGCAGGTGGGTTCTTTTGTGGCATCAAGGCAGCGGCTGCCAAGACGCAAGTTTCAGAAATCCCATCGTTGAAACTGGTCTCTTGTAAAAAGGCATTCATTGAGTCGTCATGCGAATTGGCGCCCCCCGGCCTTCCGTTCGAGAGACTGTGAGCGGCGCATAGCCGGAAATATCAATTGGCTTGCCACTCAGGCTTTGCACGAAACTGTTCCACGCCGGGTTTTGCCGCAACGCCGTACGCGCGGCGTCAATGAGACGGTCAACCTGCGCAGCAGGAAGTGTCAGGCTTGTCTTGATTTCCGCCAGTTGTTCAAACAACTCAGGATCGTTGACCTGCTCGAAAGCTACTTTCCCGACATAAAATTTGATATCGCGACAATTCCACCCCGCACCGGACTTTCGCATTTTCTGTAACTGCGCAGGCTTGAGTTCGCAGCGATATTTGATCAGCGCATTCTGCCAAGCTGTCATCGCGCCGGCAAAACTGTCGAATGAAAGTCGCACAGTGGAGTCGATGGCTGTATCGGTGGCGGCCATCACGATATCGATCCCGTTGTGGCCACCCAGCGTTTTCTGAAAGTCGGCCCTGACTGGCCGGCCCGCATCCACCACAAGGAACAACAATCGCTTGAGATTAACAGCCTGTTCGGGCGTCAGTGGCGAATAGGCATCCTGCGCACGCGCACGCGCCAGCGAAAAGCCTTGCAGGCCAAAATTATCGGCAAGCCCGCCGTCGAGAAGCTTGACATAATTCAGCGTCGGATCCTCGCGATAGCGCGCAAGACCATTGGCGTAGGATTTCAGATTCGCCGGAGCATTCGTGTTCTGCAAAGCGCCTGCGGTCCAACTCGGCATTTGATAATCGCATGACTTGGCGTGATTCTGGATCGCGATGGGCGCAAACGCCAACGGCACGGCCGCGGACGCCGCAACGGCATTCGCCAATTGATAGGTTTCGATATTGCTGCACAGCGCAGCAAATGTTTCGCGGTCGAAGATAAAGGGATTGCGATTGTAGATATCAGAAGCATTCACCCACAGGATCGGGCGGCGTTTGCGCAGGATATCTCCAAATGTCGCGCCCCCAAAGAGGTTCTGGTTCAACCAGACCGGCATGCCCGATTGATCGTTGACGCCGCCGCCAATAAGGCGGGCGACATTGCCCGGCGAATAACTCGTCCGCAGGCTCGCTTCCAGATCCGCCAACAAGAAGCGTTCGCGAAAATCCTTGAGCGCAGCCGATCCTTTCAGCGCGAAATAGGCCGCAGTGACTGACCCGCCTGAAACACCCGAAACAAAATCAATCTGATCTGCAAGCGACCGGATTTCATTGCCTTCCTTGTGATTATGGGTGGCCATCTCCTTCAACACGCCAAAGGAGAACGCGGCGGCGCGTGTTCCCCCGCCCGAGAACGAAAGGCCGATGATGGTGTCGTCGACGGGGATGGAACTGGCGTCAAGCGCATCAAGCGCCTGATTGGGCGCAGTCGTCACAGCTTCATTGAGCGGATCGCCAATGCTCGTGCAGGCTATTGTCGAAGCCGCCATCGCAAAGGCCGCAGAAAGCCGCAACAGGCGTTTCACAAACCACAGATGCATTTCACAAACCGGAATGATTTTCCGGCATTGCCGGACAGGCGCAAACCTTAGCGCGGGCAAGCATATTCTGGCAAATAGGGTGCGAACGCCAAATTGAATAGGTCCGCTTTTTTCATTTGCTGGGTTAACGGTTCGGGTTAAACCGTCAGGGGGCTCCTGCCACGGATATGGACGATGAGGATTCTTAGACGCTTTGCTGTTGCCGGATACTTCGCGCTCAGTGCGG
>CAMDKB010000274.1 GCA_945901195.1 Rhizobium sp. Q54 | reverse complement strand
CATCGTCTACGTACCCGGCAACCATGATGAGCTGGTTCGCGATTACGACGGCCTGAATTTCGGTGGCATCCAGATATCCAACGAAGTGAAATTTCAGCTTGTCGATGGCCGCACAGCCCTGATCTTGCATGGCGACAAATTCGACACTGTCGTTCGCAACATGAAATGGCTCGCGCACTTCGGTGACTGGGCTTACGATTTCGCCATATACATCAATCGCTATCTCAATCTATTTCGGCGCAAACTTGGAATGCCCTATTGGTCATTTTCTGCAGCCGCCAAGTCCAAGGTGAAGCAGGCCGTCAATTTCATCGGCGCCTTCGAAGAAGCCGTCGTAGCCGATGCAAATGAGCAGGGCGCACAGGTCGTTATATGCGGCCATATCCATCAGGCGGCGGCACGCCAGATCGGACGGGTTTTCTATATGAATTGCGGCGACTGGGTGGAATCGCGCACCGCCATCGCCGAACATTTCGACGGCAGACTTGAACTGATCCGCTGGGATGCAGTCGCCGGCCACCATCAGTCAAGCCAGCCACCCGTCAATTCGTCGACACTTCAGACTGTTTCCTGAATCAGGCCGGGCTGCCAGGGGGCTCGGTTTGCCAGCATAATATTGCTGATGAAACTGCGGGCGCTTTCCCGCATGCTGTGCGCAGCGCCATACGCGCGGCACTTGTCACGAGAAATATTCAGGGCCGCCAGCGCCGCACGGCGCAAGTCGAAATCCAGCACGCCGCAACCTGAATCACCCACCACATCCAACGGACCCGAGACCGGAAACGCCGCTACTGGCACGCCGCCGGCCATGGATTCCAGCATGACCAGACCGAATGTGTCTGTGAGGCTTGGAAAGACAAAAACATCTGCACTCGCGTAGGCCCTGCTAAGGTCTTCACCATCGAGGTTGCAGGGAAAGATCACTTCAGGATAGGCCTGTATCAACGCGCTGCGCGCCGGGCCGTCACCGACAACAACTTTAACGCAGGCAGATCGAGTTTCAGAAATGCCTCTACGTTCTTCTCAACGGCGACGCGGCCCACAAAAAGAAAGACAGGCTTCGGCTACAGCGGCTCCACCGGGCCCGGCAATGCGAAGTTCTGCAGACGTATGCCGCGACTCCATTCAACGAGGTGTTCAAATCCGCGCGATTCAAGTTCGTGCCTGACGCTGCGAGTCGAAACCATCGTCGCCGCCAAAGTATTGTGAAAATGCCGCAAGGCGGCATAGCTCCACGACAGTGGTATCGGCCAGCGCGCAGCCAGATATTCGGGAAAACGTGTGTGGTAGCAGGTTGTGTAACGCCGCCCGCTGCGCAGGCAATGCAAGCGTGTCAAAAATCCGATCGGACCCTCGGTAGCAATATGCACAGCGTCAGGATCTTGCTTCTCAATAAACGAACAGATCGCAGCGGGCGACGGCAGAGCAATCCTCAAGCCGGGATAAGAGGGCGCGGGGAGGGACGTAAAACCCTCCGGCGTCAGCATGACGACATCAACGCCAATCGCGAGAAGTTCTTCCATCAACCATTCTAGCGTGCGCGCGACGCCATTGACTTGCGGGTGCCGCGCATCTGTTGCAATCAAGATGCGTGGCGCCCGGACTGCGCCGGATTGTTTCCAGGCGACCACTTTAATTTACACTTTGACTGACGGATGGATTTTGCCAACTTGGGCCTTTGCCTGGCACCACCGCCACCGCGTGAAACGCATAGGCGCGAAATGGTTTCATCACCCGCACAGATGTTCCGCGGCGGGAGGCCAGTGTTGCAAAAGCCGGCTCGAAATCATCGCGCGGCGTAACAGAAAACGCCGCCAGCCAGGTTTTCATGGCTTT
Source organism: Rhizobium sp. Q54 (assembly GCA_945901195.1). Taxonomy (GTDB): domain Bacteria; phylum Pseudomonadota; class Alphaproteobacteria; order Rhizobiales; family Beijerinckiaceae; genus Terripilifer. Next base: position 4,477 of record CAMDKB010000274.1, on the reverse strand, counting down.
GCCGAACCAGGGCGGCAGACCCGAAAAATCACCGAAATCGACGATATGCAGCGAACCATTGGGACCCAGAAGATCCATGGCGTGAGCGAGCACATCCTCCCAGGAGTCGATCATCGACAATGCGTAGGAAATAAAGATTCGATCAAATTTCGCGACATTGAACAATTCCGCAGGCCGCACATCGCACGCATCGGCCACGGCCACATTGATGCGACTTTCGAGACCTTCTGCTGCAATCGACTTTCTCGCCGTGTCCAGCATCTGCGCAGAAATATCGACGCCATAAAATTGCGCACGTGGATAAACTTTCGCTGCGACAACAAGATTACGCGCGGTGCCACAGCCGATTTCGAGTACCTTGGCTCCATCAGCCGGCTGCAATTCACGCACCAATCCGTCACGGCCCAGCAGATAGAATTTGCGGCTCGCATCGTAAATGTGCCGCTGGCTGCGGTACATCCTGTCCATATGACTGGAAGCAAGACTCATGGCGTCAGCCTTTCAGCGTATAAAGATGGAAAGCACCGTAAATGGAGGATCTATCACGCGCGCCAAAATCCCGGCTGACATCTTCTTCGAATTGCCAGGCGTTTAGAAGAACGTGAGGAATGTGTCCCGGCAACAATCGCTCATTCGCCGCTGTCCGGAAGATAACGCGTGCGCCCGGACGCGCGGTGCGGGTGATCTGGCTCCACAGGGTCGTAAGGTCTTCGTCATTCATCCAGTCCTGCGCATCAAGCAGAACGTAACCATCGAGTGACTGTGGTGGTTTGGCGGCCAGGATGGTTGTCATCGAACCCTGAACAGGCTCAACGCGTCCGGCCCGTTCACGTATGGTCTGAAAATTCCCCGCCTCAAGATAGGGAGGCAAAGACGGATTTGCTTCTGGCGCATAACCACGCCCAAAAGCCTGCCAAGCATAATAGTTTGATTTGATGTCGAACCCACAGGCGAGCTTTTCCAGCCGGGCGCGCAAAACCGCGCCGATCCCCAGATCGTGATCTCCTGCCAGCGAACGGTATTGCGATGGCGGAATACCCAGACCGTACAGCGAGGCAGGCTGACGCAGGAGCCAGCGCATGGTCGGGCGCTCGAAAACCGGCGCAAGATGACGGTCGAACAGGGCACGCTGCTCGTCCAGCGACTTGGCTTTCAACATGACCGCCGGATTTGCCCCGTAGAGACGGCCGAGCAAATGCCCCATGCCGATGAAATTGCCAAGCAACCCGTAGCGATAGAAGCCACGCGCAAACATGTTGATGCGCCGTTGTCCGGTCATCCGGCGCGAATCCCAATAGGCTTTGGTTGCTGGATCAAGCACAGGGCGCAGCAATTGCTCATAGGCTTTCACATTTTGCGCGTCATTCGCTTTGCCGAAAAACCGGAAGAAGCTTTCGTGATCGGGCAGCGTACGCGCCGCCGCGAGCTTCAAACGAGTCAAGGCAATATGCGCACCGTTCAGGTCAACTGCTGTTACATGTTCAGGATTCGCCATAAGATAGCTCAGAGCGTTACAGCCACCCGACGCAATGGTGATGATACGATCGGAGGAGCGCAAATTGAGCGCCTCCATGTCGATCACAGGGTCTTCCCAAATCTGCGGATAAACCAGGCCACGAAACGCAAAGGTGAACAAGCGCTCCAGCACGCCTTCGCGCGACATCGCCTTGTTCTTGTGGACAGCGTCGCTCAGCCCTTCGACTGTTATCCGCTGAACTGCTTGTGCGCTGTTTGCCATGGTTGATCCCGAATTCGCTAGGGTTTCACGGGATGTAGGCGCGCCATATTTCAGCGGCATGAACGTCAGACGACGTTATTTTGACACCTTAAATCGCTGAATGGCGATGAGTCGCGGGAGGTTCGATTGAACAATAAGTCAATCAAAATATCGCTTGGTATTTAAGCTCAAAACCCCTCCACCCACGGGCGCACTTCAATCTCCCAACTCCACGACGAACGCGGCTGGTTGATGAGATGCAGGTAGCTTTGCGCGATAGCGTCAGGATCCAGCAGTTTATCCGCGCCCGGTTCATCCACGCGGCGCGATGAGCGGATGCCGCCGTCGATCACCACATGCCCGACGTGGATATTCTGCGGATGAAGTTCGCGCGCCATGCTCTGGGCGAGGCCCCGCAATGCAAACTTGCCCATCGCGAAAGGCGCAGAGCGCGCAAAGCCTCTCACACCCGCCGATGCGCCGGTGAAGATGATCGTGCCCGAACCCCGCGCCAGCATGTGCCGCGCAGCCTGTTGCGCCACGAGAAACGCGCCGAATGCACACACTTCAAGTGTTCTGCGAACCTCTTCCGGATCAAGCTCGATCAGTGGCCCGCGCGTGCGGTAAGAAGGATTGTAGATCACTACATCCCGGCCGCGCGGTAAGCCGGAAAACAGCGCCTCGACCTCCTGCACTTGCGAAACATCACAGGCATGCACGCTGGCCTTTGTTTCCGCCGCCAGCGCTGAAAGCTTGCCCGGATCGCGCGCCGCCAGCGCAACATCATAGCCCTCGCGCGCCAGCAATCGCGCGAGCGACGCTGATACACCGTCGCCCACACCGGCAATCAACGCAGACCTGGTTTCCGGCATGTCTGGCTCCTGTTGTTACGGCGAACCCCGCGTTATTTTTTGCGCGGCGGTATCTGGATGAGTTCGGCAAGCTGTTCTTTGGTCAAGGGCTCGCGCAGATATTTAAGTTCCAGCGCATCCTGCACGATGGATGCAATGCCATTGATCGTATCCGGATTGCAGTTTTCGTAAGGCGTGAATTCCTTGAGATTGCGCTTATTCACGCTTTCGCTCACTTGCGAATAATCAGCGTAAGCCTTTTCACCTTCCGGCGTCTTGTAGACATGTTCAATGGTTTCCCGATACGCATCCATGAAACGCTGCAATAATTCCGGCTTGTCCTTCACGATATTTGCATGCGCAATCAGGACACGCGAGGTGACATTAGCAAGCGCAGGCACATCGGAAGAACGAAACAGCACACGTATGCGGCCAGCTTCCACCTGATCGAGATTGAGCGGCGCGCCTGACCAGCCCACATCGATCTGCCCGCTCATGAGCTGCGTGAATGTCCCTGGTGTCGAACCTGTCGCTGTCGCCTTGAACTTGCCGCCGAGATATTTCTCCATCTGCAAGACTGTCGCATGCGTCGAGGAGCCATTGCTCGAATAGGCAACCGTCTTACCCAGCGCATCGCGCGGCGTCTTGATCGGCGAATCGGTCTTAACATACCAATAGAGATTGGAATCACTGGTAAAGTTGGAACCGATAATGCGGATCGGCGCGCCTTTCTGATAGGCGCCCAGAATGCCTGGCGTGCCCGCGCCATTGCCGATATCCGCACCGCCCGACACGATGGCCTGAACGGTTTCACCGGTTGCCGCCGTGTAGAAGACCTCCAGCTCGATGCCGTGCTTCTTGAAGATGCCAGCCTTTTGGCCGACTTCCATGAAACCGGATTCGCCGGTGCCACGCGCGCCAACCGCCGCTTTCAGGCGATCCTGCGCCAAGGCGCCGTTTGCAAGCGGCAGACATGCGGCCGTCAGAGCGACCAGCCCAAGCCAGGTTTTAACGTGCATGGTTTTCTCCCCTTTTGCGGTTTGAAATTCAAACTCGATCAGGACCTCTTTATTTTTTGCGCGGCGGAATTCGGATCAGCTCGGTCAACTGCTCTTTTGTCAGCGCCTCCCGCAGATACTTGAAATCGATCGCATCCTGAACAATGGACTCCAGTCCGTTGATCTGATCCGGATTCACGGCAGCATAAGGCACAAACTCCTTCAGCGTGCGGCGGTTCACCGCTTCCGTGCTCTCGGTGAAAGCCGCATAGGCTTTCTCGCCCTCCGGCGTCTTGTAGATGTGTTCGATGCTTTCGCGGAATGCGTCCATGAAGCGCTGCATAAGCTCTGGCTTGCCCTTCACCACATCCACATGGCCGATAATGACCCGCGTCGTCACATTGGCGAGTGCTGGCACATCGGAGGCGCGAAACAGCATTCGCACTTTACCCGCTTCGATCTGGTCGACGCCAAATGGCGCACCGGCCCAGCCGACTTCAATCTGGCCGCTCATCACCTGCGTCAGCGTTGCCGGACTTGAGCCTGTAGCCGTCGCACGAAATTTCCCGCCCAGATATTTCTCCATCTGCAAGATGGTATTGTGCGTTGATGAGCCGTTGGTGGAATAAGAAACAAGCTTGCCCAGAGCATCCTTTGGCTCCTTGATGAGCGAATCCGCACGTACATACCAGAAGAGGTTTGAATCGCCTGTGAAGTTCGAGCCAAGGATGCGAACCGGCGCGCCTTTTTGATACGCGCTGAGAATGCCGGGAATGCCGGTGGCGTTGCCAATATCTGCGCCTTTCGACACAACAGCCTGGATGGTTTCACCCGTGCCCGAGGTATAGAAAATCTCAAGGTCGATGCCATGCTTTTTGAAGATCCCCGCTTTCTGTCCAACTTCGGGTATA
>CAMDKB010000273.1 GCA_945901195.1 Rhizobium sp. Q54 | reverse complement strand
AAAGTTGGGGCGTCCGCATTCTGCGCAATCAGCACAGGCCCGCGTTGCCTTGCCCCAAGCTAGGACTAGCGAGTTAATCGACCATTAACCCTCACCCAACCTGCACACACACGTGCAAAAAAGAAACGGCGCCCAAAAGGACGCCGTTCCGGATTTCATAATTTTGGCTTTAGTGATTGTAGGCGCGCTCACCATGGTCGGCGAGGTCGAGACCCTCGCGTTCCTGATCGACGGCGAGCCGCAGACCTACCGTGAAATCTACGATCTTGAAGATAATCGCAGACCCGACACCGGACCAAACAAGTGTCAGGAGGACGGCCTTTGCCTGGGCTATGATTGCAGGCCCAAACTCATAGACAGCCACAACTGCGCTACCCGGCTTGGCTTCATAGTCGAGAATGCCAGTGCCCCCAAGAGCCGGATTGACAAGAATTCCGGTCGCCAGAGCGCCAAGAATTCCGCCGACACAATGGATGCCGAACACATCAAGCGAGTCGTCATATCCAAACTTGTTCTTCACCACCGCAACAAAGAAGTAGCAGAGAACACCTGCAGCAAGACCAAGCACTAGTGACCCCATCGGACCCGCGAAACCTGACGCAGGCGTGACGGCAACAAGACCAGAGACCGCTCCGGAGACCATACCCAGCAGAGACGGCTTGCCTTTTGCAGCCCACTCGACGAACAACCATGCGAGCGCGGCGCCAGCCGTAGCAACGAATGTATTGACCAAAGCCAGTGCTGTTGTGCCATTCGCTTCAAGGTTGGAGCCCGCATTGAAGCCGAACCAGCCAACCCAAAGAAGCGATGCGCCAATCATCGTCATGACCAGCGAATGCGGCATCATGGCTTCACGAGGATAACCAACGCGCTTGCCGATAATAAGTGCGCCCACCAAGCCTGCGATACCCGCGTTAATATGAACAACCGTGCCACCGGCAAAGTCGATTGCACCCCAGCGGAATATCAAACCTGCGTCAGCTTTTATCTCTTCGAGTTTCGCAGCGGCCGCAGTCTTGGCCGCACCGTCTGCTGCCGCTGCCAACGCCTTGGCCGCGTCACCGATCGCATCCGGGCCGGCCCAGTACCAAACCATATGTGCGATCGGGAAATAGATGAACGTGACCCAGAGCGCGACAAACAGCATGACAGCCGAAAACTTCGTTCTTTCAGCAAATGCGCCAACGATCAGCGCAGGAGTGATACAGGCGAAGGTCATCTGGAATGCAAAGTAGATATATTCCGGAATCACAACCCCGTTAGAGAACGTGGCCGCGTTGGAATCCGCGTTCACCCCATTCAGGAAGATCTTGGAAAACCCTCCTACATAGTCGTTCAGGCTTCCACCACTCGTGAAGGCCAGAGAATAGCCGTAAACAGTCCAAAGAACTGCAACCAGACAGACAATCATGAATATCTGGGCCAGAATCGAAAGCATGTTTTTCGAACGGACGAGTCCGCCGTAAAACAGCGCAAGACCCGGAATTGACATCATGAGCACCAATCCGGTCGCCATGAGCATCCAGGCTGTATCACCTTTATTGGGCGTTGGTGCCGCCGTCTGCGCGAGCGCGAGCCCGGTGCCAACCGCCAGACCCAACAGCGAAACGCTGGCCCCCATCATTGTTCTTTTTAACTTGTTGTTCATTCGCATATTCAACCCCTTACTTTTTCTGTTCATTGCTCAGAGCGCGTCAGAGTCCTTTTCGCCGGTCCGAATTCGAATGGCGCGTTCCAGCGAAGAGACGAAAATCTTCCCGTCGCCGATCTGCCCTGTGCGTGCAGCACTGGTGATCGCGTTCACGACTGCGTCAGCAAGTTCTGATGGAACAGCCACTTCAATTTTCAATTTGGGAAGGAAACTCACGGCATATTCAGCGCCACGATAAATTTCAGTATGTCCTTTTTGCCGGCCATAACCTTTGACTTCAGTGACAGTAAGTCCATGCACGCCTGCTGCGGTAAGTGCATCGCGGACTTCGTCCAGTTTGAAGGGCTTGATGATTGCTACAACTATTTTCATATTCGCCATCCCGTTTGCAGCCAGTAATGCCACAGCGTGTGCGCATTATTCGGCCTACCGACCCGCAACCGGCACGAAGCCTGAGTGGCGGGATTGCAAATGGCAATTCAAGGAGTGTGCCAGATTCAGCTATTATATTAAGACTCTGATTTCTTGCGACTTATCGTGCTTCTATCAAAATTAGAGCTTGGCAATTGAATTTGCACTGGCCGTATCGCCTAAATTTTGTACTTAATGTCTAAAATTTATCCAGTCTACTTTCCCCGAAAATGAAGAATGATCATTTTCTTCGCAACCGAATGAGTCCTTCTTGGGCAACGCTCGCAACAAGTGAGCCCTCACGGTTGAAAATATGCCCGAAAGCAAGGCCACGCCCATGCCCAGCATTTGGGCTATCCTGCGTGTATAATAGCCATTCATCAGCTCGAAATGCCCGGTGGAACCATAGGGCATGGTCAAGACTTGCGGGTTGCAATGTCCCATCTGTCACGGAACGTCCATGCGAAATAACAGTGCAATCGAGGAGGGTCATATCTGACGCATAGGCCAGGACGCATTGGTGGATCGAAGCCTCAGCCGGCAACGGCCTGCTGGTCCGGAACCAAAAGGCCTGGGATGCTGGCCGTTCCTTAAGCTCACCAACAGGAAAATATCGACCGGGGTCGATTGGTTTGAACTCCAGCGGCGGCTCGTCTACGAAATATTCGAAAATCGGGCGCGGCCTCAGTGCAGGAAATTGCTTCTGAAGCTCTGCGAAACTGGATAATGCCTCCGGGGGCGGCACTTCAGGCATGGATACAGAATGTTCAAGACCCGATTCCTGCGAATGAAAAGAGGCAGTAAGCGTGAAAATTGTCTGGCCATTCTGCAAGGCTCGGCAAGCCCTCGTGGAAAAGCTTTTTCCGTCCCGAAACCTTTCGACTTCGAACTCGATCGGTAAGGATGGGTCGCCCGGCAAAATGAAATAGGCATGCAGCGAGTGCACTGAATGTTCACTGTCGACGGTGCGGATTGCTGCCGCCAGAGCTTGGGAAATCACAACCCCGCCATAGACCCGGGGCCATTTCGTCTTCGGTCCCTGATATTTTAACCGGTCTTTTCCTACCTCTTCAGCTTCAAAAAGACGTTCAAACGGAATTGTACCATGGACCATAATCTGCTCCAGCAGTGCTAACAGATCTGGTCAGAGAAGCCGCCCCAAATCCAGAATTAACGACCGAAATCATTGAACAGCTCAGGTAGAAATGACAAGCGCGAAGAATGAGGAGCGACAGATTCTCACTCCCCTTGCCCGTGCTGCGCGGCTTATTGATGAATACTTTCCCCATGAAGGGAGAGGTCCAGTCCTTGACGTTCCTCTTCAATCGTCACCCGCAGGCCGCAAGTCAAATCGATGATCTTGAGGCAAAGCCAGGTGCCAAAAACACACCAGATTATCGTTACGCCAATGCCCATAGCTTGAACGACAACCTGATAAGAATTGCCTTCGAGCAACCCGGAGAGCCCGGCAGGCGTTTCTGGCGAAACTGAAAGGCGCGCCGTGGCGAAAACCCCGACCGCCAGCATGCCAAGAATCCCGCCGACACCGTGGACTCCGAAAACATCAAGCGTGTCGTCATATTTCAACTTTTGCTTGAGCCAGGTACATGCGAAATAGCATACCCCCCCAGCAACCGCACCGATCACGATGCCGTGCCACGGCAATACGAATCCCGAAGCGGGGGTAATCGTACCCAAACCGGCAACGGCACCCGAAATCAGGCCCAACACCGACGGACGACCACGTTGCGTCCATTCCAGAAAACTCCAGACAATTGCTCCGGCGCAAGCTGCCAGATGCGTCGATACTATTGCGAAAACGGCTCTTGATCCTGCGCCCAGCGCTGAGCCACCGTTGAAGCCGAACCAGCCGACCCACAACAACCCTGTGCCGATCACCGCAAGGGAGAGATCGAATGGCGCCATGTTTTCACGGCCATATCCCTGCCGGTTCCCGATTACCAGCGCCGCCACAAGTCCTCCAACGCCTGCATTGATATGAACAACCGTGCCCCCGGCAAAATCGAGCACATTCATTTGGCCGAGAAACCCCCCGCCCCATACCCAATGCGCAGTGGGCACGTAAACGACAAACAGCCAGATCGCACAGAAAAAGCAGAACGCTGAAAACTTCATTCGGTCAGCGACCGCCCCGCCCACCAGCGCACACGTAATGACGGCGAATGTCATCTGATACGCCATGAATAATATTTCCGGGATCGTCTTGGCCAGTGGGTTAACCGTATCCATCCCAACACCTGACAGGAACGCCCTGCCCAACGTCCCCAGATACGGGCCATCACCATAAAAAGCCAAAGAATAACCGGCCACGATCCAGAGTATTGACACAATTGCAGTCGCCGCAAACGACTGCGCCATTGTCCCCAGAACATTCTTTTTCCGAACCATGCCAGAGTAAAACAGGGCAAGACCCGGCAAAGTCATCAACAGCACAAGCGCGGTGCACAGCGTGATAAATGTCGTGTCGGCCGAATCAATCTTGGGGCCCTCTTGCGCAAGCGCAGGTGACACCGTGAATATAAACGAGCACAAATATGCGATCTGTATGGACAGGCGTGTCGAATTCATCTGATCCCTCGAGTTATTTTTAATTCGTCCAGATCATCTCCAGCGGGCCTTTATGCCCAGCAACTGACCTGTTTGGCCAAAATTGATTCAATTTTTATGCCATCTTGCCCAATAAATAAGCAACTGAATAAATGAGGATATTTAAAGCCCAGCTAAAATTTGACCAAAATATGGGCGCTCTTCTTGCTTAAAATACCCCCAATATGCTCATTAAATAATCAACCAAGCCATTTGCCCCATTTGGGCTGTCGCCCTATGTAGTTGTCAGATTTTAATCCTTTCCCCAAAGGGGACGTCTGCATGGTGAAAAGGGAATATGATCTAGTTATCGCTGGCGCCGGCGTCATCGGCCTTGCAACAGCCATAGCGGCAAAGTTGACGCTCGGCGCTCAGGCACGCATTCTGATCTGCGATCCCGGCAGAAGTACCCAAAGGCAATCAATCCAGGCCTATGCGATATCTTCAGGCCCCAAGATCTTGCTGCAAAAAATCGGAGTCTGGGGCAAGATCGCCAGGGTTCAGCCCGTTCGCCGCATGGAGATCACGGATTCGGATTTGGAGGATGTCGTACGTCAGACGTACCTTAATTTTGATTCAAGCGCAGATCCGTCAAGATCCCTCGCGGAGATGGTTTCTCATAATGACCTGATCATGTCTCTGGAAGAAACCGCTGCTGTGGCAGGAATAACGATCCGCGACGTCACAATAACAGGCTTCGACGCAACACCCAAAAGCGTTTCCATTTGCTTGAATGGTGATGAAATCATCACTGCCGGTCTATTAGCGAGCTGTGATGGAGCCGAATCACAAATTCGCGCACTGGCAAAAATCCCTGTCGTCGGATGGGCTTATGATCGGCAGGCCATTGTGGCCACAGTATCGGCTGAAAATGATCATGGCGGTATCGCAGTCCAACATTTCCTCCCTGCTGGAACTTTTGCGTTATTGCCGAGGGCTGGCAATCAATTCTCGGTAGTATGGGTAGAAAAACCAAAATCGGCTACCGCACTATGTCGTTTGCCACGAGCAGAGTTCGAAAACGAACTCCAAATCCGAGCAGGCAATACGTTCGGAAAACTGGAGCTTCGCGAAGGGCCAGCTACTTTTCCCCTCCGGCTTCAGATCGCACGCCGGTTTACAGGGCCCAGACTGGTTTTGATGGGAGATGCTGCGCACACAATGCATCCCCTCGCTGGGCAAGGGCTTAATCTGGGATTGAGAGATATCGGCTTTCTCATGAGTCATCTGGAAAAGCAGGCCCGCCTTGGGCTGGATCTCGGACAGCTTGAAAGTCTTAAAGACTATGAACGATCACGGCGCCGCGACACGGTTCGAATGTTGGCTCTAACCGACGCTCTTTTTCGAATTTTTACGACTGGAGCCAGCCCCGCGCGAACCCTCCGGGATTTTGCTTTGGGACTCGTCGATCAGCTACCCGTTCTAAAATCCACATTGGTAGAACACGCCGCTGGCGACAGAGAAAATTCCCCTCGTCTCTTGCGGGTTGGTTAGCGAAAACTTTCAGACTTGGAGCTTGCGAGCTTCGTCCGGCAACATGATGGGTATGCCGTCCCGAATTGGAAAGGCCAGACCAAGCTTCCTGCTGATAAGCTCCTGACGGGCCGCATCATACTCCAGTACCGCCCGTGAAATGGGACACACAAGTATTTCCA
>CAMDKB010000272.1 GCA_945901195.1 Rhizobium sp. Q54 | reverse complement strand
TGCCGACGGTATCGTTCATCACCTTGGCGACTGGTGCGAGGCAATTGGTCGTGCATGATGCCGCGGACACTACGAGATGGTCTTTGGTCAGACGGGCGTGGTTGACGCCGTAAACGACAGTGAGGTCTGCCTTGTCGCAGGGTGCGGATACCAGAACGCGCTTTGCGCCGGCGGCAAGATGGGTAGCTGCTTTCTCCCTGGAGGTGAACTTGCCAGTGCATTCCAGAACCACATCAATGCCCATTTCGCGATGAGGCAATTGGGCGGGATCGCGAACAGCGGTGAACTGGATCGGTCCGAACCCGACATCCATGGTGTCGCCTTCAATTTTCAGAGGGCCACGATAACGTCCGTGAACAGAATCGTATTTGAAGAGATGCGACATTGTCTGGGCATTGGATGTGCCATTGATCGCGACCACATTGATATCGCGACGCCCATACTCAACGATCGCCCTGAGCACCAGGCGTCCAATGCGCCCGAAGCCGTTGATCTGGACATTGACCGTCATCGTTTTCTCCAAATATCGCGCGTTTCGCGCCGCTCAATATCTATCCGTTGTGACGAGATTTGGCCGCCGCCGCTACAGCCTGCGGTGTAATACCAAAGTGTTCGTAAAGTTTCTGGTAAGGGGCGCTGGCGCCAAAACCCTGCATCCCCACAAACACGCCATCGGAACCGATGATCTGATCCCAACCCTGGCGAATTGCAGCCTCCACGGCAATTTTGACAGGCGCATCGCCGATTACGGCCTTACGCTCTTTTTCGTCCAGGGCGAGAAATATGTCCATGCAGGGCACGGATACGACGCGGGCTGCAATATTTTGTTCTGCAAGTAGTTTTTGTGCATCCATGGCGATGGATACTTCCGAGCCGGTCGCGAAAATCGAGACAGCGGCCTTTCCATTGGCAGGGGAAAGCTCGTATGCGCCCTTCGCGCACAGGTTTTCTTTTGTAAATTCTTTACGCAGTGGAGGAAGATTCTGGCGGGTTAGAGCCAGCACTGACGGCGTCGATTTTGTCGCCAGCGCCAGCGCCCAACACTCAAGAGTTTCAGTCTGATCGGCGGGGCGGAACATCCACAAATTCGGGATCGCCCGCAGCGCTGCAAGATGCTCGACAGGCTGATGGGTGGGCCCATCCTCTCCCAGACCAATGGAATCGTGGGTCATCACTTCGATATGGCGCAGTCCCATCAGCGCAGCCAGGCGCAACGCGGGTCTGCAATAGTCTGTAAACACGAGGAATGTCGCGCCCGATGGAATATATCCACCATGCAGTGCCATGCCGTTGATTGCCGCGGCCATGCCATGTTCACGGATGCCCCAATGCACAAACCGCCCGGCATAATTGCCGGGTGAGATTGCGGGCGTAGCAGCGACCTTGGTGTTGTTCGAGCCTGTAAGGTCGGCGCTGCCAGTAATCAGTTCGGGCACATGAGGCGCAAGCGCCGCGATCACAGCTTCCGAGGCTTTGCGCGTTGCAATGCTGGCTGGCTTTTCGGCGATGTCTTTTTTGTAAGCCAATACGATTTCGTCGAAGTTTGCAGGCAGATCGCCCCAGAGGCGGCGCTCGAATTCCGAGCGTCTGGCTTCGTCCATGCCCGCCAAATTCCGCCGCCACGCGGCATGAGATGCTGACGCGCGGGAGCCGGCTGCGCGCCATGCGGACAAGATGTTGTCTGGAATGACGAAAGGCTCATGGTTCCAGTCCAAATTCTTGCGGGCGCCGGCAATTTCATCAGCGCCCAGAGGTTCGCCGTGTGATTTGGACGTACCCGCACGGGTTGGCGCGCCGTATCCGATCGTGGTTTTGCAGGCGATCAGCACCGGACGATCTGACTTTTGTCCGGCTTCTATCGCGGCAACGATGGCGTTCTGGTCATGGCCGTCGACACGGCTGGCCGCCCAACCTGCGGATTCGAAACGTTTGAGTTGATCGACAGAATCGGCCACCGACAAGGGGCCGTCTATGGAAATTCCATTGTCGTCCCACAGGACTATCAGCCGGTTCAGTTTCAGGTGGCCTGCAATCGCGATGGCTTCCTGCGAAATTCCTTCCATCAGATCGCCATCGGAGGCCAGCACATATGTGCGATGATCGACGACTTCGGGGAACTCCACATTGAGCATGCGCTCGGCCAGCGCCATGCCGACCGCCGTGGAAATCCCCTGGCCCAGCGGGCCTGTTGTCATTTCTACGCCAGCGGTGTGGAAAACTTCTGGATGGCCGGGGGTCAAGGAGCCGAACTGGCGGAAGTTTTTCAGTTGTTCGATCGTCATGGCCTTCTCCCCGGTGAGGTAGAGCAAGGCGTAAAGCAGCATCGAGCCGTGGCCGGCCGAAAGCACGAAACGGTCGCGATCAGGCCAGCGCATGTCCGAGACGTCGTATTTCAACACTTTAGTGAACAGGGCCGTGGCAATATCTGCCGCGCCCATGGGCAGGCCAGGATGGCCGGATTTCGCTTTTTCGACGGCATCCATTGCAAGCGCACGAATGGCATTGGCCATGGATTGGGGGGAAACTGTCATCTACGCGGATCCGGCTGGTTTGCGGGAATAATGCCAATTCCCACGATAAAATTGTACGACCGGAATCGGAGTCCGGCAGAGCGGCGAAGTCGGGCTTCTGATAGCACCCCGCCGCCGCCTGTCAACGCGCCTTAAAGCAGAAAAATGGCGTATTTCCCCGATCATTGCGGCAGCAGGCGCTGCGATTTGTGCGCGCGCCTTCATTTCAACCGATATCGCAAGTATCTGGCGCAAATGCTTGGGTGAAAAGGTCTACCCTGTGAATCCCAAGATTGACGCGAATCAGGTTGGTGAGCCACATAGTCCCCCCGGGTTCAAAGATCATGACAATACCGCCACGGCTCAATGACGCGCTCAAGCGCCTGACGTCCGCGCTCGATCAGCTCGATGCGGCGCAGTCGCGCCGTGCGCTGGCCGACAGAAATCGCAGCAATCTCGATGAAGAACTGGCTGTCATGCAGGACGATCGATCGCATCTCGCCGTGGAACTGGATGCTGCGCTCGCGCGTGCGCGCACCCTCGCGCTCGCCAACGAGGAAGCCCACGCCAAACTCTCCAAAATCGCCGGAACGCTGCGGCAGATACTGCCCGGCGACCCGACCGGGATGGAAGATGAGGAACACTCGTAATGGCGCATGTCACCGTCAATATCGCGGGGCGGACGTTCCGCATGGCTTGCGGCGATGGTGAGGAAGCGCATCTGGAGGCACTGGCGCGACTGGTCGACTCCAAAATCGCGGAATTGCGAATTGGGTTCGGTGAGATCGGCGATCAACGGCTTACCGTGATGGCTGCGATCTCGGTGGCTGATGAACTGGCTGAAACCAAACGCACTCTTGCAAAACTCGAAGCTGAAGTGGCCGCGTTGCGATTTGCGCAGATTGAGGCTTCGGATGCCTCTGCACTCGTGACAGATGCAGTGACGGGCGCGCTGGACGAAGCGGCGGTCAGGATTGAGCGGATTGCCAAGGAAATGCGCGCCTGAATTTTGCGGAGCCCGAGAATTTCAACATTTGGGCGTTTTCTTCAGGAGCTCGTCCAGGTCCGCTTTCCAGAATTTTGCAGCGCCAGTTGTGCCATGGCCGCGGGTTTCGGCGCGGGCGGCAATAATTCGAAGCTTGCCGCCTTTAACCCGCTTTATTTCGCATTCCATGATGCCGGTTTCAGGCGGGTTGCGTTCGTCATCGGCCGCATTGATGGCCAGAAGCGCGGCGCTGATGCGCTCTAGCCTGGGCGAGGGATTATAGTCGCGTGAGGCTTCCCACTGATAGAGATAGTCGTTCGCATCCGCGTTGAAGGGGGCGGCGAGGCGATCATCGAGGAGCTTGTCGGCTGCTTCGCGCGTCGGCGCCAGTGATTGAAGGGCCAGCGTGCCGCCGTTGGTTGCGATGCCGAAAAACACTGCGGCCATTTTCATGGCCGCCGGTTGGGACGTGAAGTCCCCGTTGTTGTAGCCGGGATCTTTGCAAATGGAATCGATGATCAACCTTCGCAGCATCCAGTTGCGGCTCGTTATCTGCGTGGGTTGGGACGCCATTGGCGCCAGAGCATCCATGAAGTCAGGGTATTTGACGCCCCATATCCATGTGTGCGCCCATGGAATTGCCCATCACAAGCCGCAGATGTTTGAGACCCAGTCCCTCGGTTACCAGCCGATATTGCGCGAGCACCATGTCCTCATAATTGTAGCGTGGAAATTTTGCCCGCAAGCCATGCGAAGGTTTGGCGGATTGTCCTGCACCCAGTGCATCGGGGATGATGATGAAATATTTTTTCGCATCAAGTGGCTGGCCCTCGCCGAACAACTCGCCGGCAAAGCCAGGGCTCAGAAAATTTCCGCTAGCGCCTGCCGTTCCGTGCAAAATCAGCACTGGCTCGCCCGTGGGCACCCCGACGGTTTTGTAAGCCAATGCAACTTGGGGAAGGACTTCGCCTGTGTGAAACTGAAAGTTGCGGGCAGTCCAGACGCCATTTCCAGGGACCGGATAGTCCGCAGAGACTGCTGGGATGGCGTTGCTGATCATGATCGCGCCTATTGTAGCCGCCAGTTTTCCCGATTTTCTGTTCATGACACACCTGTTTACGGGGTCAAATGACGCCATCGAGCCCAACTCGCCGCGCTGTCCCATCCTGGCAAATTTTAGCGGTGGTGGCCACACTCGATCTGACTTTCCCAAACTGGTTGCAAACCTTGGCCTTTGATGCTTTTAAGCTGTGCAGATGGACACTCCGATTGGCTGTCACCAGAAAAACGGGATTATCGTGGCCTGCGAAGCCGCAAACAACATCAGGTGCGGATTATGGATTCCATGTCGTGGTTGCAGGGCAAGCCAGCCAATCTCGAACTCGTGTCGCAAAACGACCGTCACGGCAAGCCGCTCAAGACGATTGTTGATAAAGCGACGGGCCTGGTTCGCAATGATCCAATTCCTTCAGATGAAGAACTCGAGCGTTTTTATCAGGATGCGTATCGCGTCGAATACAAGGGCGCTGCATTACCTAGAAAACGACAGGCCCTGCGCAATTTCCGCCGTGCGGCCGAATTCATCCAGACCAATCGGGATATCGTACTCAAGGCCCAACGTATTCTGGATATAGGCGCAGGATCTGGCGAGTTTCTTTTCATGGTGAAAGAAACAGGACGGGATGGACGCGGCATAGAACCGAACCGCGATTATTCGCAATTCTGCCGCGACTCCTATGGATTGAATGTGCAGACTGCACATCTGAAAGCGGATCTATTCGAGAAGGGGCAATATGAATTTGTTCGCCTCAATCATGTGATGGAACATCTCAACAATCCCATCGCCTACCTCGAAATGATCGCTCAATGGCTGACGCCGGAGGGGGTGCTCTACGTTGAAGTGCCCAATATAGAATCCTATTGCGCCCTTAAATCGAAGGGGAGAATGTTCCATTATGGACATATCTATAATTTCAATCCATGGACGCTTCGTGCGGTGGCCGGCCTTGCAGGTCTGGTGGAAGTGCCGACGACCGTCGCGCGCTCATCGGGGACGACAGGCGTTTTCTTGATGCGCGGCGACAGGCTTGCGGTTGAAGCCGCCGTCAACGCGGCAAATGGTCAGAAAGTTGCTGAATTGGTCCGGACGCACGAGATGCATGGACCCAGCGGAGACTATCGTGCGAAATTGTTCGCCAAACTCAAGGCACGGATCGACGAATTTTTTTCGACGGTTGGCGCGAGTTCTTTCAGCGATATCGGCAAACGTGTGGCAAAGACAATCTCTGCGTGACCTTGCCGGGCTGGATTGATCCATTGTCAAAGTATTCAAATCGGCTACCTTTTGCTCTATACGTAAGGTTTCGTCAGCGCCAAAGCACAGGGTCATGCAAAAACGCGATCTGCTGGGTTATCTCGCTTTAGCCTTTATGGCGCTGGCCGGCTTTGCCGCGCTTTATTACTTCCTGCTTGCACCACACACATTCCGCATCGCCCTGCCGCCCTCCGAGAGTGAGCCCGCGCAATTGTTCAACGCGATGTCTGCGGCGCTCAAACGCGACCATTCTCAAATCAGGTTGGCGCCGGTTTATTACGATTCCGACGAGTCCATCGTGGCGGCGATGGAGGCCGGGAAGGTTGATCTGGCTGTCGCCCGAACCGACCGTCCGCTTCCCGGGTCGAGCCTGGGCGTAGCGCAGGTGCATGAATTCGTCACGCTTGTGTTGTTGCGGCCTAGCAGCCTGTCGGACTGGATTCAAAGACTTGGACCCGCTGCGCGTTTTTGCTGGTTCGGGCGCGTTGCAAGCGCCTGTCGGCTCCCGGAGGGCCTGGCGGGGGCCGCGTTTGGCGCCTGCCATGTCCGCATCGACCTGAATTTCCC
>CAMDKB010000271.1 GCA_945901195.1 Rhizobium sp. Q54 | reverse complement strand
GGTCAACGGCTTGCCGCGCCAGTTTTGCGTGATGTGACAAAACATCCTGTGCTCTATCCTGTTCCATTTCGACGTGCCGGGCGGATAGTGGCACACGACGAGAGTCAATGCGTTGTGAAGCATGATGGCGGGCGTTGCGCGTCCGCAGAAGATAAGACGCGATCTGGCTGGGTTCAATTCGTTTGCTGATCGCGGCAGGCATGGCGCGGGCGGGAAAATAGATCGATCCTGGCGCGCTGCTTCGTTTTCGCTGAAGCAAACTGGGACATTGTCAATCATAGCCATACAGAAATCGTTAGCGATCATGACGTGTCGGCTCTCCATGCGCACCGGGGTCGAGAATGCGATCATTCAAAGCTTTCGACGAGCTTCATTCGTCCGCCGCAGCACGGGCATGGCGGCGGATCGACCGGCGAGGTTTGATTGGCATCGCCTTGCCCAACATCTTCGCCAACATCTTGGCGTCCAATCTGGCCTTGCGGCATGTCGAGCAATCTGCGGCACAGCGCCAGTTTGCTGGCGCGATGGCCGTTTGGCGAACAACCCGTAATGCCGGATGCGATTGAATCCATCCGGCAAGAACTGCCGTGCGGAGCAAGGCGAGTCCCGAGTAAATTGCCCTTTCCAGACACGATATCAGAAGACGGTGACGGCACAATTTCGACTTCGATGTATAGAAAATTTGCCTTCGAACGGTGGCAGATGGCCGCAACGGGATTTCCATATTATTTTTTGCACGAGACCTTTAGAGCACACCGAAGGGAATTTAAGTAATTGATTTTAATTGCGCTCCCTAGGACAGTCAAACCGCTATTTTCGCGTTAGAGGACACAGGAGGCGCACCGCCCCCTGTGATAGTTTCAAACTACCTGTACCTTTAGCGATACCTGCGCATCGGCCCGTATATCCGTGGCGGAAGGGGCTGCGGGTTCAGCGAAACACGGCTGCCGGGCGAATAGATGCGCGGCGGCAAGGGTTGCGGATTCAGGGAAACCCGGGCGCCCGGACTGTAACCACCCCGGTAGGCATTGTAGTAACGCTGGGACGCTTCGGCGCTGCCGATAGTAGCCGAAGACATCACGACCGTCGCGAGAATGAGCATTTGCCTTTTCATCTATAACTCCTCATGTGACCTCGCAAAACTTTCGAGTTGCGGCTTGGCGCAAAAGTGCGACATTCACGCATGCTATTGTTTTGGACGAACAAATCCGTGTGTTAAAACACGCAAGGGCGCCGGACTCCCGATGCCACCAATCGCCGTGATCGCTCGCAGTGCAATGTGACCGGAGATTCGCATAAATACACGAAGCCATGAGGCGCGCAGGAGGGAAGAAAATATGAAAAGTGATGGGGGAAAAAATGAGGAGAAGACGGCTCGCAAGGGACACAATAACGCACAAAAGGCAGGCGCCACTCTTCGGAACTGGTTGGCGCATCTCGAACAGTATGACCGGTTGGCCATAGCACGCCCGGAAGTCAAGCTTGAGTTTGAACTCGCGGCCATCGCCAGTACGCTCGACGGCCGGAAGGCAACTTTCTTCCCCAGACCCGGGGGCCACAATATCCCGATCGTTTCCGGCATCGTCTCGCAGCGCGATTGGATCGCGGACGCTTTGGACGTGCCGCCAGAAAAGCTCGTCAGCGCTTTCAAGCAGGCGGCATCGAATCCATTGCCATGCAAGTTCGTGAGTGATGCACCCTGCCAGGCGGAACTCATAGCCGAACCCGAACTGCTTCGCGATCTTCCCATCCCCGTGCATAACGAACTGGACAACGGCCCCTATATCACCGCCGGATTGATCATCGTCCGCAACCCGGCGACCGGCATTCAGAATGTCGCGATTGTGAGGATGCAGGTGGTTGGCCCGCGCCGTATCGGGGCGCTTCTGCTGCCGCGCCATACGATGGCGTTCATGGACATTGCGGAACAGGCCGGCCATGATCTGCCCTGCGCCATCGTCATTGGCGCAAGTCCGGCGGAATTGCTCGCGTCGCAGGCCATCGCGCCCATCAATTGCGACGAGCTCGAAATCGCAGGCGCCCTGCTCGGCGAGCCACTGGAAGTGACACGCTGCAAGTCGAGCGATCTGCATGTGCCTGCCGGCGCGGAAATCATTCTGGAGGGACGGTTGCTCGCAGGACAACGCGCGCCCGAGGGGCCCTTTGGCGAGTTTACGCAATATTATGGCGCAAGTCCTGCAAGTCATGTGGTCGAGATCGATGTGATCACGCACCGTCAAAATCCGATCTATCATACGATCATTGGTGGTGGACTCGAGCATCTCATGCTGGGCTGTATTCCAAGGGAAGCGACAATCCTCGAAAGCATCCAGCGCCACTTTCCAAATGTCGTCGACGTCGCCCTGTCCCTGGGTGGCGTGTGCCGTTACCATCTGCATGTCCAGATGAAGCCGCGCGCCGACGGCGAAGCCAAGAATGTCATCATGGCCGCCTTCGCTGCGCACTACGATATTAAGCAGGTCATAGTCGTTGATGCTGATGTCGATGTTCACGACCCGAAAGAAGTTGAATGGGCGGTGGCGACCCGCTTTCAGGCTTCACGGGATCTGGTTGTCGTGCTCGATGCGCAGGGATCCAAACTTGATCCGTCCACACGCAATGGTGTCGGTTCGAAGATGGGCCTTGATGCAACGGTACCCATTGCGTTGCGGGACTCCGAATTCAAGCGCATCTCGATTCCCGGCATGGATCGCCTTGACATCGATGCGGCGATCGATGCGTCGGCGCAGATCGAGGACTATCTCGTCCCCACCCCGTAAGAATCTATGCGGGCCTGCCCCCGCCAAGCCTATATTCGGCCGAACTGCTACGCGGTCCGTCCGGATTGTATGTTGCGGCGGAGATGATACGTTGAAATCAAATCGAGAACGGTTTTTAAGAACTCTGGGGAGGATAAGACATGAAACGTATTGGGCATGCGGGATCGATCCTGGGTGTTGCACTTGCGTTGGCAACCGGAGGAGCTGCCCCGGCCATCGCGCAGGAATATGCCAATCGCATCGTCAAGCTCATAATTCCCTTTGCGGGCGGCAGCGCCAGCGATGTTCTCACACGCATTGTCGCGGAAGGTCTTTCGGCACGAATCGGCCAGCGCGTCGTCGTTGAAAACAAGGCGGGCGCGGGGGGCAGCCTGGGCAGCAACGAGGCCGCGAAGGCGGCTCCAGATGGCTATACATTGCTGATGGGCGCATCCGGGCCGCTGGCCGCGAACAAGACGCTGATGAAAAACCTTCCCTTCGACGCGGAGAAAGATTTCGAAGCCATCGGACTCGTCGCGTCGATGCCAAATGTTCTCGTCGTGAACCCCGCGAAGATTCCGGTGCGGACTGTAAAGGAATATATCGAGTTCGCGAGGACGCATCCCGGCGAGATCACCTATTCCTCTGTTGGAAATGGAACATCGCAACATCTCGCGGGCGCGCTGTTCGCACACAAATTCAAGCTCGAGATGCGGCACTTGCCCTATCGCGATGCCGGGCAAATGGCGCTGGATCTCGTATCGGGCACAGTGCCTTCGAGCTTCCAGCTCATTCCCAACGTGGCGGGCCATCTGGGCGAGGACAAGCTGCGCCCGATTGCGATCATGTCGGACATCCGCTCTCCTGTACTTCCGGAAACGCCGACAATGGCAGAACAAGGATTCCCCGGCGTGACATCCTCGGCCTGGTTCGGTCTGTTTGCGCCGGCGGGCACGCCTGCTCCCATCATTCGCAAGCTCAGCGAACAAACAGCCAGCATGATCGCCGATCTAAAGGTCCGCGATCAGATAATCCGGATCGGCGCCGATCCTATGTCCAGTTCGCCGGAAGAGCTGCGCAAATTGCTGTCCACCGATATCGTGAAGTGGAGAGACCTCATTGTCGCGACCGGAATCAGCATAAATTAACATGACATGCCCGGCTCGGTATGCAGTCACCAAGGACCAAGGGGAAAAATATGGATCAAATTGAACTGATTCATTCCGGCCAGGCGCAATTGGACGCCCTTCTCAACGATGTTCCGGTTTCGCATCTCGACCCCTATGTAACCGAGGTCCTCTCCGATCCCTATCCGCATTACGCCGAACTTCGGCGGCTCGGCCCCGTCGTATGGATGAGCCGTTACGGCGTATACGCGCTGCCCTGTTTTCGCGAAGTGAAAGACGTCCTCGGCGACCAGGCGACCTATTGTTCGAGCGCCGGCGCGGGACTTTCGAACTTTCATACGGAAAAACCCTGGCGCCATCCCAGCATCCTGCTGGAAGTCGATCCACCCGAACATGATCGCACGCGGCAGCAGATGGTGCGTGTTCTCAATCCCGCCTCCGTGCGCGCCCTGCGCCCGCAATTTGAAGCGGTCGCAACAGACATGGTGCGGCGCTTCGTCGATCTTGGTGAATGCGACGCGGTCGCCGATCTCGGGGCCGCCTACCCGACAAAGGTGTTCGGCGACGCCGTCGGATTGCGCCCGGACGGTCGCGAAAACTTGCTGCCCTATGGCGATATGGTCTTCAACGGATTCGGCCCGGTGAATGATCGATTTAAAGCTAGCCTCGCCGAGGCAGCCGCTGTTCCCGTCTGGATTGCCGACGCCTGCAAACGTGAATCGCTCACTGAGGGCAGTTTGGGCCGCAACCTATACGCCGGTGTCGACCGCGGCGAAATCACCGAGGACGAGGCTGCACTTCTCGTCCGGTCCCTGTTGTCGGCAGGACTGGACACGACAGTCTTCACCCTCAGCAATGCGATCGTGAATTTCGCGCGCCATCCGAAGCAATGGTCCAGGCTGCGAGAGGATCCATCTCTCGTGCGCAATGCAGTGGAAGAGGTGTTGCGATATGACGGCACGTTCCATTCCTTCTATCGAACCACGACGCGGCCCGTGGAGATCGCCGGCGTTGCGATGGACACCAGCCAGAAAATATTGGCACTGACCGCGTCGGCCAATCGCGATGCGGCGCAATGGCCCGATGCCGACGACTTCGATATCACGCGGCGAACAAACGGGCAGCTTGGATTTGGTTATGGCATACATGCCTGCGTCGGACAGATGCTGGCGCGGCTGGAACTCGAGATCGTCCTGACCAAATTGGCCGCGATGGCCGATAGCATTGAACTGACCGAGGCGCCGACGCAGCATTTCAACAACACAGTGCGCGGCTACAAGCGTGTGCCAGTCCGCGTAAAGGCCAGATAAGAGCCCGCTGGCATGCAGAGGCAGACATGTTAAAGGGACAGGGAGATAGAAATGGCTCGTCTGGATGGAAAAGTCGCCATAGTCACCGGCGGCGTGCAAGGCATCGGCGCCAGCTATGCCAAGGCGCTCGCGCGTGAGGGTGCGGCCGTTTGCGTTGCGGACATAGACAATCCCGAATGGACCGTCGCCGCAATCAAATCGGCAGGAGGACAGGCGCTGGGCATGTTCGTCGATGTCGCCTCGGCAGACTCCGTCGCGCAAATGATGCAGACGGCGGTTTCGACGTTCAAGTCGGTCGACATTCTGGTCAACAATGCGGCTCTCTTTGGCAAGCTGCCTCTGAAGCCATTCGAGCAGATATCTTCTGAGGAATGGGATCGCGTGATGGCGGTCAATATTCGCGGCGTGTTCGAATGCTGCAAGGCGGCAATGCCGCAGATGCGCGCGCAGGGTTACGGCAAGATCATCAACATCGCTTCAGGGACCGTCTACAAGGGTACGCCGATGCTGCTGCATTACGTGACTTCGAAAGGCGCCATGGTCGCCTTCACGCGCGCCCTGGCTCGGGAAGTCGGCGGCTCCGGCGTTCGCGTCAATTGCATCGCGCCCGGCCTCACCATGAGCGACAACGTCAAGGACAACAGCTCCTGGGCGGAAACACTTGTGCAAAAGATCAACGACACGCGCGCGATACAGCGCGATCAGGAGCCAGATGATCTGATTGGCACGCTGCTTTATCTGTGTTCCCCCGATAGCGATTTCGTGACAGGTCAGACGATCGTCGTCGATGGCGGTTCGGTGATGCATTAGTGGAGTTGCAACCGGATAGATGCCCGCGAGGCCGAGGCGCTTCCACGAATGTTCCGTGAGAATGAAAAAGCATAGAATTTGTGAATATAACCCGCTGCCGAATGCAAGAGGCATCAAAGAAGGCCGCCCTCGATCCGCTGGGTCGTTGCCCCCCGTCCTATGTCGCCGACACTGCGCCCACTGCTATGCCTTATATGGGGCTGGTTGCTACGCGAGAATCATTGGAAAATGGCTAAATAATCGCGCTGAAAACAGTCACCAGCCCTTCCGACGACGTGATGGATATAAAAGTTTCGATAAATGACCGCGCAGCGCATTAGGGCCTGTCGTCATTTAAGGGATTCGCAAATCAGTGAAAGCGTGATTCATGGGGAGCCTTCCTGAAGGAGGCTTGTGATGGAACGCCATGCTTTGCGCGACGATCA
>CAMDKB010000270.1 GCA_945901195.1 Rhizobium sp. Q54 | reverse complement strand
TTGTCGAACCGCGTCTTCAAATCCTACGACGACATCCTCGACCATTGCTGCGACGCTTGGAACAAACTCGTCGAGCAGCCATGGCGTATCATGTCCATCGGCTTGCGAGATTGGGCCCACCAATGCTGATCAGCGGGAACTGGTATTATGGGCAAGCTGAAACAGCACATGGGCATTGCAGCCTGATCCGTACGTCAATGTGAAAAAGATATTCAGGGCTGCGAAGGTGCAGCTCGGTTCGAAGAGGCTCAGACCGGCGGCGTGCCATTGGCCTTCAGGACTTCGCCAGCAAGATAAAGCGACCCGGCAATAAGAATACGCGGCGGGACTGGCCACGTGCGCGAGGCCACAGCTTCAAGGGCCGCCTCCACACCGGTGGCCACCGTTGCGGAAAGCTCCTGTTCGCGCGCGATTGTTGCGACCTCTCCGGCGGCCCTTGTTGCGTGTTCGCCTGCGATCGGCACAGCAATCACCTCGCGCGCCAGTCCACGAAAATGCGCCAGAAATCCGCTGGTATCCTTGGTGCTTAGCGTACCGCAAATGAGGATAAGAGGGCGCGGTGAATGGTCTTCTATATCGCCTATGGCTTCGGCCAATACCCGCCCGCCCGCTTCATTATGTCCGCCGTCGAGCCACAATTCTGCGCCCGCGGGCAATCGCTCTGCCAGTTTTCCCGAAGCCAGTTTCTGCAGGCGCGCAGGCCATTGCACGTTGGCAATGCCACGTTCAAACGACTTCACGTCCAGTTCAGGCCAACAAGTTCGTAGGGCGGCAATCGCTGTTGCTGCGTTTTCGAACTGGTGCTGACCAGGCAGGGCCGGTTGCGGCAGATCAAGCAGCCCGCGTTCATCTTCATAGACGAAACGGCCGTGCTGTTCGTAACAGTTGAAGTCCTGCCCGCCGATCAGCAGAGGCGCGCGCAGGCGCTGGGCCTCTTCTTCAATCGCATGAAGGGCAGGGGTCGCCTGCCATCCGCTGATGACAGGTACGCCGCGTTTGATGATGCCGGCCTTCTCGCGGGCGATGCCCACGAGGTCTGTTCCTAAAAACTCCGGATGATCATGCGAGACGGGCGTTATGACGCTTGCGGCAGGCTTGTCGATGACATTGGTTGCATCATATCGACCGCCGAGCCCCACCTCGAGCAACAGGACGTCGGCCGGATTGTCTGCAAAGAGCTTGAAGGCCGCCGCAGTTGTCATTTCAAACAGAGTAATGGGCGCCCCTGCATTGGCTTGCTCGCAGGCCGCGAAAGCCGCCACGAGGGCCTGTTCGGAAACCAGTGTGCCTCCGCCAGCAGACCCCAACCTGATGCGTTCGTGAAAATTCACCAGATGCGGCGATGTATAGACATGCACGCTCCGGCCCGCCGCTTCCAGAATCGCCCGCATGAATGCAACGGTTGATCCTTTGCCATTCGTGCCCGCGACATGGATGACGGGCGGTAGCT
Organism: Rhizobium sp. Q54; assembly: GCA_945901195.1. Taxonomy (GTDB): domain Bacteria; phylum Pseudomonadota; class Alphaproteobacteria; order Rhizobiales; family Beijerinckiaceae; genus Terripilifer. Next base: position 4,999 of record CAMDKB010000270.1, on the reverse strand, counting down.
GCCGGTGCGGTCCATCCAGTTCTTCCAGCAGTGCTTGAATGCGACCGAGCGACAGATCGATCTTGCGCGGATGCAGGGTAAGAAAACGGGCCAGCCATTCGTCGGAGTTTATGCTCACGCTCAACGCCCTGCCCTGTTGCGTTTCATGCCACTTGCGCTGCGCGGTCTGGCCCGGCGACAGGAGGAGCAATCGTTTTGTCGGTGAACAAGCTGCACAGGCGCGCCAGTGTGGCTCGCAATTCATGGCGCGGCACGACCATATCCACCATTCCATGTTCACGCAGATATTCGGCGCGCTGGAAACCTTCGGGCAATTTTTCGCGAATGGTTTGTTCGATCACGCGCGCGCCCGCAAAGCCGATGACTGCGCCCGGCTCAGCAATGTGAATATCGCCCAGCATCGCATAGGAAGCCGTAACACCGCCGGTTGTCGGGTTCGTCAGCACAACGATGTAGGGCAGTTTGGCGGCGCGCAGCCGTTGAACAGCGATTGTTGTTCTTGGCATCTGCATCAATGAGAACATGCCTTCCTGCATGCGGGCGCCACCTGACGCCGTGAACATGATGAAGGGTGTCTTGCGCTTCACGGCGCGCGCCATCCCCGCGAAGATCGCCTCGCCAGCCGCCATGCCCAGCGTGCCACCCTGAAAGCCAAAGTCCTGCACGCCCAGAGTAACTTCTTTCGATTCCAGTTTCCCTGAAGCAATAATGACGGAGTCCTGATTGCCGGTTCTTGAACGATACTCCTTGATGCGGTCCGAATATCGCTTGATATCGCGAAATTTCAGCGGGTCGCTCTGCACTTCGGGGGTGCGGATTTCTTCGAAAACCCCATCATCCAGCAGACTTTTGAGACGCTCACGCGGCGGGATCTGCATGTGATAGCCAGAACCGGGCACCACAAAGAGATTCGATTCCAGATCCTTGTGAAATACGAGCTGGCCGCTGTCAGGACATTTGACCCAGAGATTATCCGGCGTGTCCTTCTTGAGAAAAGAGCGAATTTTTGGCGGCAGGGACTCTGTTATCCAGTTCATGTGACAACTCTTCTTCGTTCCCCCGCAAATCAGGGGCCGGTATTCTTGGATCTATTTACGTGCGCTTCGCACACCCGATGCAATTTCGGAAACAAGCGCCGTGACTGCAGAAACAGTCTTCGCCGTTGCCTTGTTGTCTGCATCGAGCGAACCCTTGAGGGCGTCGACAAGAGCAGTTCCAACCACCACGCCATCAGCATGCGCTGCAATTGCGGCAGCCGTTTGTGCATTCTTGACGCCAAAGCCAACCGCGACAGGAAGCGCCGTGTGAGACTTGATGCGCGCCACGGCGCTGTCGACTTTCGAATAATCGGGAATGGCAGCACCGGTGATGCCGGTGATCGACACGTAATAGACAAAGCCCGACGTATTCGTCAGCACAACCGACATCCGCTGGTCGTCTGTTGTAGGGGTTGCCAGCCTGATAAAGTTCAACCCGGCCTTCAGGGCGGGAATGCAGAGTTCGGAATCTTCTTCTGGCGGAAGATCGACGATGATCATGCCATCAACGCCTGCCGCCTTCGCATCGGCAAGAAACTTTTCCACGCCGTAGATATATACGGGGTTAAAATAACCCATCAGCACGATGGGCGTGTCCGGGTCGAACTTGCGGAAGTCAGCCACCAGTCCGAGCGTCTTTTTCAGGGTCGTGCCACCCTTCAGCGCACGCAATCCGGCCGCCTGAATGGAGGGACCATCGGCCATCGGATCGGTAAAGGGCATCCCGACCTCGATAACATCGGCGCCTGCTTTTGGCAGCGCCTTGAGTATATCGAGCGAAGTCGCGAGATCCGGGTCGCCGCACATCAGAAATGTGACAAGCGCCGCCCGGCCTTCGGCCTTGCATTGGGCGAAGCGGCTATCGATGCGGGTTCTGGTAAGTGTCGATGTAGGCATAGGCGGGGGGTTAGCACAGGCGGCGCTGGATGGGAACATTCATGCTTCTGAGGTCCAACTGGTCAGTCGATCATTTCGATCACATCGGCCCGGTCGCCAAGCCGAATGCGGGCGATGTCGGCCACATGCCGGTGGTGCGTAAAGAGGATCGTCTGGCTGCGTGTTCCGAAATCTGCAAGGAGTTCGAGCGCGCAGCCCGTCCGTTCATCGTCGAAACTGGCCAGTATGTCGTCACCGATGAACGGCAGAGGCTCCCCGGCCCGGGTTTCAAGCAAGGCAAGACGTAGCGCCAGGAACAATTGGTCGCGCGTGCCTTCACTTAACGCGGCCACGGCAACGGTCTCACCAGATGCGCGGACTGCCGCCAGTGTCGGTTGTTCGTTCTTGTCATAGTCCGGAGCCAGCCGGGAAAAGGCCCCGCCGGTTGCAAGTTTGAAGAGTTCGGAGGCGCGCAGGACCAGCGGATCCTGCATCCGATCGCGATGGCGCTCGATGGCGTGGGTGGCCAGCCGCGCAGCAGCATGCCGTAATATCCACTCTTCGGCTATGTCCAGAAGTGCGCCGCCCGCGCTCATTTTCTCCTGCGCGAAATCTGCTGCGCCACGCCCTTTCATCAATTCATTGCAGGCCCGCTCGGCATCGTGGACCTTCTTGAGACCTGCCTCAAGATCGCCCTGGCGCGCACGGAAACCCGCCTGTTCCTTCTCGATCCTTGACGGCAATGCATCGAATTCAAGATCGGCCTGTTCTGTCCTTAGGGCCTCTTCGTCATGGCCGAAGGCCGTTTCGGCAAGGTCCCGCGAGATCGCCGCAATTTCGGTGTTCAATCCGTTCAGGCTTTCAAGTTGTTTAATTCTCTCCTGCAGCCCTGACGGGTCTGATACCCCCGTAAGCGCCGAGGCCCGGGCGAGGTCCGCCTGCAGGTTTGTTTGCTCAGCTGCCAAGCCCCCGCGCCGTTGGTCGCGTTGCTGGGCCTTGTCTGCAAATGCCGCCGCCTGATCCCGCACGCGTTCAGCGGAAACCAGTCTTTTTCCCAGCGTGTCCACAATCTCGAAAGAGTGCCGCTCGGTCAGATCGGGCGCAATTGCGCCAACCAGACTGGCCACACTCTGGTCGAAAGAGGCCACGTCGCCTTCAATTCCAGAAATGCTGCGCTTCCAGAGCAGAAATGATGTGCGGCTTTCGGGCACCTGCCGCCAGATACCCAAGGCGGCTTTGGCCTCCCCAGCGTTGGCCTCCCCGGACAATCCGAGTTTGACGGCGGCGGCAGGCCAGAGGCTGAGTGTGTGCTCATGGCGTTCGCGCGCCTTGTCGAGCGTGTCTTGCGCTTGCCGAAGGTCACGCTCGGCTTTTCGCCGTTCGCCCGCCCTGTCACGGGTATCATTCCAGATCTTCTGCAGGGCCGCGAGGTCAACTCGTGCGAGATCATAGAGGGCTTCTACCGAATCTGGGAGATCAGCGGTCCGTGCAAGAGCTTCGAAAATTTGGTTCAAGACCGGGCGGCGGTCTTCAAGGCGTAGGTCAAGAACCTCGATTTCGCGCGCCTCGGAATTGAGAGCTTCCCGCCGCTGCAACAAGGCCGCCGCATCGGTACGCCAGCGCCGCATGCGCGCAGGCTCTGAGGGCGTGAGGCCTGTATGGCCCCATAGGGTCGCACAGTCTGCAAGAGCCGCAGCGCGGCGCTCCTCACAGGCCTCGATCCGCTTTGCAATCAGCGCTTTTGCATCCTGCTTTTCCGCCAGTCCCTGCGCGGCGGATTGCAGCTCCGCGAGTCGTTTGGCGCCATTGAGAAGCGCATCAGCGATGCGGTCGACAAGTTGTGTCGCCTGGCGCACCGCCAAGAGGCTTGCGCGGCGCGCCTCCGCTGACGCATCCAGATTTTCTGCAAGGGAATCCAGCGCCTGATCACGCCGGGCCCGTTCTATGGCAAGTTGCTCGGGCGTTGCAGCAGCAGCTTCGTGCGACAGCCGGGCAACCAGTTTTTCCGTGCTGAGTACGTCCCGGGCCACCCCATCGGCCTCGCGCGTCAGCGTATGTGCGTCCTGCTCTATTTCGTTCAGTCGTGTAATTGCAGCATCGATTTCAGTGAGCTCAGGCAGAGCCATGCGCGCCAATGCGGAAAGCGCGACGGCAGGTTGAAGCCGACTGCACTCTTCATCCAATTCCTTGAGCGCCCGCCGTTGCTTGACTTGCAGGTCCAGCAACCGTGCGGCATCAGCGGGGATTGCGCGCAAGGCGTCCATTGAGCGCAGCATTTCTGTGGGGTCGGCCGGATGGCTATGAATTTTGCTTTCCGAATCCAGTCGCTCGATATCTTCTTTGTGCTTCGCGACGCTTTTTTCTGCAGCAGCAACTTCGTTTTCTGCCAATAGCCGGCTCGCAAGAATGTCATCCATGCGCGCAAGATCGGGCGCGCTCGGTTCACTATCGATCAAACCGGCGACATCGGTCAGGCCCAATCGACGTGCTGCATCTTCTAGCTGCGTTTGTGCTTTCAGCAGATCCTCACGCCGGCGAGGCATGTCTTCAAGGCCCTTGCGCACTTCGATGGCCTTGTCGTGCAATTCCCGAATACGGGGCGCTGCCGACATCAGGTTATCATCAACCCTGAGCGATTCAGCAGCAAGCCGGTCCTTCGCGTCCTCATCCTCGATTTCGGCGAGCCGTGCTATCAGTTCACTGACCTTGGCAAGGGCCTCTTTCCATTGCGCAAGACTATCACCAGCTATGGGATCGAGCAGCGGTAATGCCGTGAGTTCGCGGCGCGCGCGGGCGAGCCTGTCCAGCTTGGGAATGGTTTGCTGCGCACGTTTCAGCCGTTCAATTTCGCGGCCCAGCCTTTCATGTTCTGTGGCAAGCACCGCATTGGCGGACTGCGCCTCCTCGACCGCATTGTTCGCGCTCTTCAACGCCTCGGACGTAACGATGGCATCGCGCACCTGCCGTTCGGCATCTTCATAGCTCTGGAGCGCCACGTAGAATGGCTTTGTTCCGGATTTACGTGATGAGAAAAGACCATCCGATTCGCCCTGAAATTGCCCGCGCAACCGGGTGAGAGCCGACAA
>CAMDKB010000269.1 GCA_945901195.1 Rhizobium sp. Q54 | reverse complement strand
ATCACGAGTTCTCAATAGTTTGGCCGTCCGATCCGCGCGATCAAATAAGCCGGCTTGCTTGGGCATAAGGAGCGCTCCGATTCAAATCGTCAATGAAGCATAGTGAATCACAGCTAGTTAAATTCGCGAAGAGTTTTTAGAAGTGCCTTTAAGATTCTCACACCGCAGGATGCCGATCCGCATCGTCGCCTTCTGGTCTGCCATTGCCAGGAGATAGCATCATGACGATCTCCGCAACAATCGCCTTGCGTGGTGCAGTGAGGGCAACGCTTGAGTCATTTCCACCTCTGCTGGACAGGCTTGGCGGCGCAAAAGTATTTGAAGAGGCCCCGCCCAACGCCGAGATGCCCTACGTCAGTTTTGGTGATGTACGAAGCCGCGACTGGTCGACATCGTCTGATACAGGTGCAGAGCATGCTTTGATTATCGATGTCTGGACACAGCACCACGGTCCGGCGGCGGCTCTGGAGGTCTCGCAAATTATAAGTGAATCGCTTGCAGCTGCCACGATAACCATGATTGGCCACAAGCTGATTTCAATCCTCGAACAATCAATCGAGACACGGCGAGAGGCCAACGGGCGGGCGTGGCGCTCACGGCAGAACTTTCGTGTCATCACCGAAAATATCTGTTTCAAAAATATCTGTTCCAAATGGAGTCCCTTCATGTCCGCTCAACGAGGCAAGGACCTTATTCTGAAGGTCGACGATGGTACAAATGCAATGGTCAGTGTCGCGGGTCTGCGCACGCAGAGGCTGGCGCTGAACGCCGATGCTGTTGATATAACAAATCAGGAATCCTCTGGCCGCTGGCGTGAATTGCTGGCTGGGGCCGGTGTTCGCCGGGCCAGTATCGCGGGCACGGGTATATTCAAGGACGCAACATCTGACGCCATGGTTCGCCAGATATTTTTCGATGGTTTGATCCGGCGCTGGCAAGTCATTGTTCCTTCCTTTGGAATAATCGAGGGCGTTTTCCAGATCTCGAGCCTTGACTATCGCGGCGAATATTCCGCCGAAGTCACATTCGAGCTCGCTCTGGAATCTGCTGGTGAATTGACGTTTACAGCGTTGTGAGGACATGTATGGCCAATATTCACCGTGGCGAAATCAACGCCGTATTTGATGACAAGTCTTTCAATCTTTGTTTGGCATTTGGCGCACTGGCCGAGCTTGAGCATGCATTTGGTTCATCCGATATCGCAACGCTGGCGCAGCGTTTTGAAAGCGGCCGGCTCTCTGCAAGGGACCTGATCGTGATCCTGGGATGTGGTTTGCGAGGTGCAGGACACGCCCTCAGCAACGAAGAGGTGGCCGCCCTATAAGTTCCGGAGGGATTGCCGGGATATGTACGTATAGCTGCAGAATTGCTTGCTGCGGCTTTTGGCCGACATGAGGCCGGAGCAGACAAATCCGCGATCCCTCCCGTGCCGCAGGATGCCTGAAGTCTGATGCTGTCAAGCCGATGGAAAAAAAGTTACGGCCCGGCGCCGCGCCATTTCCATGGAATGAAGTGATGGCATTCGGATTCGGCGTCCTGCGGCTTTCATCCCGTGCGTTCTGGGCGATGTCCCCGCGAGAGATCAATGCGGCCTACATAGGTATCTATGGCGAGGGGAGCACGGGAATTCTGCGTGCCTCGTTTGCGACCCTGATGGAACGGTTTCCTGATTCCTCCCGAATGAATATGGAAGATCACCATGACTACAAATCTTGATAGCGCCGCCAATGTGTCTGTTTCCGGCCTAAGCGACATTCGCACGTCCCTGGATGGTATCAACATCTCGGCAGAGAAGGTCTCGCGCTCGCTGACACAGGTATTTTCCAGGGCAATCGTTGGTGGAAAGTCCTTTGATCAGACATTACGATCTGTTGGACAAAGCCTGTCGCGTATCGCTTTGAAGTCTGGGATTCAACCTTTGCTGCAAGGCGCAAGCGGTCTTGTGAATTCCACGTTAGGCTCACTTGCCGGGGCAGGTGGCAGCGGCGCTTCAATCACGCCGTTTGCCGAGGGCGGTATCGTTTCCAGGCCGACGTTCTTTGGCGCGGGAGGGGGAGTGGGATTAATGGGCGAAAGGGGTGCGGAAGCGATTATCCCGCTGTCGCGCGGCCCCGATGGTAAATTGGGTCTTTCAGGATCTGCAGCGCGCGGCCAGCCACCAACGGTCAACATAACCATCAATACCCCCGATATCGAAAACTTCCGCCGTTCCCAGGTGCAGGTGACCAGCGCGATTGCTCGTGCAGTTCTGCGAGGACGGCGGGGCTTGTAAGAGTTAAAATGAAGGAGAATTGCGCCTATGAACGGTTTTCATGAGATCACTTTTCCTACAGATATCTCACTGTCCTGCAAAGGTGGTCCTCAGAGACTGACGGATGTAGTGACCCTGGGATTTGGCCGTGAGGAGCGCAATCAAAAATGGTTTCATTCGCGCCGCCGTTATGATGCAGGTTACGGCATCAAGACGTTGCAAGCAATCGCGCAGGTTACAGAGTTCTTTGAAGAGCGGCGCGGTATGCTCCACGGCTTTCGCTGGCGTGACAGGATGGACCATCGTTCCTGTCTTCCTAACGCTACGCCATCAGCGACAGATCAGCCGATCGCAATTGGCGACGGCACGACGGCTGTCTTTCAACTCATAAAAAAATATGGATCTGCCTATGCGCCCTATAAACGCGATATTTCCAAGCCGGTTGCCGGAAGTGTGCGTGTGGCAATCAACGGTGCGGAAGTCAGCACAAATTTCTACACCGTAAATTCGTCCACGGGTCAGGTCACCTTCCTGGCGGGCCACGTGCCTGCGGCGGGCGCCGTGATTTCTGCAGGTTATCTGTTCGATGTGCCCGTGCGGTTTGATGCTGACTATCTTGAAATTGATATGGCAGGCTTTGAAGCAGGCGATATTCCAAAAATTCCGGTTATCGAAATTCTGGAGGGCGTCTGACAATGCGTTCAATCAGTAGTGACTTAGCCGTGCATCTGGCTGGCGGTGTTACAACCCTCTGCACGTGCTGGCGGTTGCGCCGCCGTGATGGAACCGTGATGGGTTTTACGGATCACGATCGCAACATCAATTTTGACTCTTCACTATTTATTTCGGCTGGCGGACTGAGTGCTTCATCTCTGGAATCGTCGCTCGGATTCGCTGTCGCAGGCGCCGAAGTGACTGGAATATTGAACTCCGCCCAGATCAATGAACAGGACTTGTCTGCGGGGCTCTACGATGAAGCACGCATCGAAATCTGGAAAGTGAACTGGAGCGACCCAGCCAAGCGGGTACTCCTTGATGTCGCTGATATCGGCGAAGTGCGAAGGGCCGACAATGCATTCACCGCAGTACTGCGCTCGCTTTCGCATATTCTGGATCAGGAACGTGGTCAATATTTCCAGGCGTCCTGCAGTGCTGACCTTGGGGATCAACGTTGCGGAATAGATATTCAAGCCGGCGCTTACACGCGAACAGGACAGATCATTGGTGGCGATGGCCGCTTGGAACTGATTATCGATGTCACCGGGTTTGACACAGGCTATTTTGATAATGGCGTGTTGGCTATCCTCAGCGGCACATTTTGCAGCCATTGTTTTTCAGGAATTCACGCAATGACCGCAACCAATTTCGAAAAATGCCTGGCGCTGACCCTTCAATACGAGGGCGGATATGTGGATCATCCTGCCGATCCCGGCGGGGCGACCAATCTGGGTATCACCCGCCGTACGCTGGCTGCGTTTCGCGGACGTGTCGTGACAAAGACCGAAGTGCGGCAATTGTCCCGGGCCGAAGCTGCGCAGATCTATCGCCGCAAGTACTGGAATGCCGTTCGCGGTGATGAGCTGCCCGCTGGTGTCGATGCGGCCGTTTTTGACCATGCCGTCAATTCGGGGCCGGGCGCTGCCGTGCGCATGTTGCAATCATCGCTTGGCCTGAAGGCTGACGGCGCATTCGGATTGACCACCAGCGCGGCGCTTTTCGTCGCCAGGCCGCCGGCGTTGATCGGCGAGTTGATCCGCCGTCGGCGCGGCTTTGTCGCGCGTCTGAAAACCTTCGCCATTTTCGGGCGCGGGTGGACGCGCCGCCTTCAGGCAATCGAAAAATCAAGTCTTGCCATGGCGGCACACGCAAATGCCGCCACGGCCTGATGCAGCAAGTGCAATCTCAACAGGAGAATATCACATGAATGCAAGCGTTGAAGTCATCGAGCCCATGAAGCCGTTCTGGGCCTCTCAAACCATCTGGTCGTCCATGGCGATCATCGGATCATCTGCCGCAGGAGCAGTCCTCGCCTGGAAGTCGCGCGATATGGCGGCCTTTGGTGCAGCCATCACTGCGCTTCTGGGCGGTTTGAACGCCATCGTCGGACGCGTGCGCGCAACGCAGGTCGTGGGTTGATATGCCGGGAGCAAGTACATGCCTCGATTTGGATTTCTGGCAGCCCTCATCGCAGGCATGGCGCTTTTGGGCGGCGGCGCGGTCTGGTTTCGGGCCGCGTTCAACGAAGCTTTCACTCGAGGTGAGGCTGCAGGCCGGGCGGATATTCTCGCCCGGACCCGTGCCGATATCGACCGGCATGAAGCCGCGTCCCAGGCGGCGCTCGCCCAATCCAACAGGGACATCGCGGATCTGGAGTGTGCTCGCGATAAACTGCAGGACCAAATGGATGCTCTCACGTCCACGATTAACCGCAGCGCCAGCTCCGGTTCTGCTTGCCTTAATTCTGACCTCATGCGCGCCCTCGCCGCAATTGGCAGTCAGCCCTCCGATACTGGCCCGCGCCCCTGATTCGCTCACCCGTGGCTGCCCTTCGCCGCAGCTCTTGGCGGATCAGGGGCTGAAAGCCGGCGAAGTCGCGCGCCTCTGGGGCCGGGACCGATTCTCGCTGACGGTTTGCGCTGATCGGCACGCGGCGCTGGCGCGCCACATCAGGCGGCAGGAGGCCGCCGTGGCTGAAAAATGATCGCGCAAGACCGGCCATTTCCATTAAGTGCCCAAAGTTTATGCTTTAAATCATCGGTTTGTCTATGTTTTTGCGGGCCGTTCATTGACCATTCAGGCCGCAGGGCGGAAATTAGGGTCATGATGATTTGGCTGCTGATTTCCACTTTCCTGGCCCTGACCCCGGCGCAGGCCCAGAATAATCCGGTTGCGTTGGCGCAACCGGCGAAGGAGGCTGTGTCCGAACCTGTCGGCACGATCACCAATTCTGACGCGCCCGTCGAAAAGCCGATTGTCTGCTTTTCTGCCCGCGAGATGGGTGATCGGGTCGCGCGCCTGCGCCTTGCCAATCCCCTGATTGCAATGCAGTCGAATGCCCGGCGAAATCGCGCCGAGCCTCTGCGCACCCGCCTTTGCCGCACGGGCAACCGCCTGGTCTATGAATTGTCGCTAATCCGCAAGGACGGAAAGGTCATGCAGATCTACCTGAACGCGCAGAGCGGCAGGCCGATAGCGCCGCCGCACGGTTGAGCGTATATTAGGCTTGGCCCCGGAGGTAATTCAGTGCGTTTGCTGGTGATCGAGGATGACAAGGACCTGAACCGTCAATTGACGACGGCTCTGCAGCAGGCAGGCTATGTCGTCGATTCGGCGTTCGATGGCGAAGAAGGACATTTTCTGGGCGATACCGAGCCCTATGATGCTGTTCTGCTCGACATCGGACTTCCCAAGCTGGAAGGCATTTCGGTTTTGGAGAAATGGCGTCAGGACGGCCGCAAGATGCCCGTGCTCATGCTTACGGCGCGAGATCGCTGGGGCGACAAGGTGCAGGGCTTTGACGCGGGGGCGGATGATTATGTCGCCAAGCCCTTTCACATGGAAGAAGTGCTGGCGCGGTTGCGCGCATTGATGCGCCGCGCCGCCGGCCATGCGACGAGTGAATTTGTATGCGGGCCTGTTCGCCTGGACACGAAGGCGGGCCGTGTCATCGTCGATGGCAATCCGGTGCGGTTGACGTCGCATGAATACCGCCTGCTTGCGTATATGATGCATCACACCGGACGCATTGTTTCGCGCACGGAACTGGTGGAGCATCTCTACGATCAGGACTTTGATCGCGACTCCAATACGATTGAGGTCTTCATCGGAAGGTTGCGCAAGAAGCTCGGCGTCGACATCATCCAGACAATACGCGGTCTTGGCTATCTGATCGCCGCCCCGGTGGAAAGCGCCATCAACGCCATTAAGCCGGCAAAGTAATGCTTAGCCTCACGCGCTTGCGCAGGGATCAATCCATTGCGACGCGCCTGTTCATTTCGGCCGCCGCCTGGAGCGCTATTCTTCTGCTGATTGCCGGCGTGTTTCTCGTGACTCTCTATCGCCGTAATACCGAAAAGGCATTCGACGACCGCCTGGCCGTGTATCTTCGTTCGCTTGTCGCCGACATGGCTGTTGGGAACGAAGAACAGCGCAATGAACCGGGCCAGTTGGGCGATCCGCAGTTCGATCTGGCACAATCGG
>CAMDKB010000268.1 GCA_945901195.1 Rhizobium sp. Q54 | reverse complement strand
TACTCATCGCGGTGTTCCATCGCCAACCGCACCGCACGTTCGCGGAACTCAGGGGAATACGGCTTCGAGGTCTTCTTCTTTTGTGTCTGTTCCATAATGGGCAATTCTCCGAGAGTTTTGCCCTCCGGTAAACCCGGGGCGGTTCAGTTTTCGACGGGCGATGCAGCCCTACGTCCTGCATTCAAGGCGATCATGGATTCCTTCATCCCGCGCTACGTGCGCATTCTTACTGGGAGCCGCTTCAAGGAATCTATCGAAGAAATTCGTATCGAGGGGCATACCTCGTCGCTTTGGACGAACCGGACCGCGATCGATGCTTATTTCTTCAATATGGAATTGTCGCAGCGCAGGACCCGCAGCACACTCGAATACGCGATGTTGCTACCCGACGTGGCAACGCATCAGGATTGGATGAGGCGCAAGATTACAGCAAATGGCCTCTCCTCTTCGCGCCCTCGCGCTTTGGCGGATGGAAGCGAGGACCAGCGCGCGTCGCAGCGGGTTGAGTTCCGCGTTCGCCTCAACGCTGACGAGCGGCTCACTAAAATGCTAGCGACGGCAACCCAATGAAATTACCGAATTTCGACGATCACCCTGGGATTTTGGCCCTGAAACAAGCGATGGGCCTTCCGAGAGATGCCCGAGTTGCACTGGACCTGATCGTGAAGATCAGTTTTTCTGGAGCCTCTGACTTCGATGAGGCAATCATCAGCGGAGAAGGCATTGAGATCGCCTTCGAAGAGATCATGGAACTGCCGGACGGAATGTTCGCCGTCAACGGGTCCCGGGTCCTCGTTTATATCCGGGATGTCAGTTCATTCTTCAAGGGCGAGCCGTCGCTTCCAAAGTATCACTTCATGTCATGCTCGGTCATAGCTGACATGAAGGCGAGGAGAAGGTTCAAAATCCGTTATGTGGTGAATGCTGAAAAAGATGGGATTTTTCGAATTAACTTCATGAATGGCGGCGCGGTCAGATCGGAGAAGAAAAAACTCAACGTGTGCCAAGCATGCCTGAGCTGCCTAGCCTATGGAGGGTATTCCTATGGGCAGGCGCGCGAAGAACGCCAGCGCATCGTCGCAGACTTCACGCCTGCCAAATTCTTTGAGCAATATCCGCGCTCTTTGCATCGTGATGTGCCCGAGTACGATTGGGAGAACGCCCCGATCGATGATTACACAAAGGACTTTCCCGCCGTCAGTCGCCAGATGCGGGAGGGCGCAAAGTGGAGATGCCAGCAATGTGTGCGTGACTTCTCCGCATCCAAGCACCGGCGGTTCCTGCATGTGCACCATCTTGAGCGAAAGTCAGACAACCGCCCCGAGGTACTAAAGGTTTTGTGCCTAGAGTGCCATGCCGCACAGCCCGGCCATTCCCACATGAAGAACCTACCGGAGTTCAAGCAGTTTCATGTGCTTTTCAAGAGATAGGCTTCAGGCCCATAAAGCGTTTGGCATGGGTCAACGGTTCGCTCATGCCGCCCGGCTCGGGCCACAAGGGTGCCAGCCTAGAGGCGAAGCTGGCTTTTCTCGGCCATTTGCGAATGAAGAATCGCGCGGGCCTGATCGTCAAGGCATGCCTGATGCCCAACGGGCATCACGCTTGGTGCCGCCAAAGGCTATGATCCGTAAGTATTCGTCAATGAATTGCGCGCCATGAACGTACGACCGCATGTGACGCAAAACTCCAACGGACGCCGCTCCGCCATTGATGGATGAGCGACGCGCCACCCGGGCTACGCAGCCAGCCGCCGGAAGACAAGCTCCCGGGGCGTCGAACGGGTCGGCTAGTCCTTCGCCGTCGCCGCATCCGTCTATAATCCAATACAATTGCCGAAATTGACCGAGGCGCGTATGGCGTAACTAGGAAAAGAATATTGGCCGACCAGTGATGGACTGTTCCATGATCCCCGTAGACAGCGCAAAAGACGAAGCTATTCGTGACGCACTCCGTTCAGCCAATCTTTTAAAAAGCCGGACTGCGGAAAAGCTTTGCGGCGCGGTTTTTGACACTGTGGCTTTATGGGAAGCTGAGAAATCCGATGCGCCACCGGTGCGGGAACAACATAATCACCTAAAAGGTATCTGGAACCTGCTCCAGGAAAGCGATCCGCCAATCCGCCAAATTCGCGGCCGCTTCAAGTCGCTTCCTTATGCATCGCGTTACCACCTTCGGCGCAGCGCGGCGCGTCTTTGGCCGCGATCATTTAATCTCGAATCCGACTGCGACCCCTTCCCATACATCGAACGGATGGGCAAAAAACAGCTATTGCGGCGCCTGCCGAGGTTACTTGCTGAAGGTGGTTACATCAAAGGAAACACGCCTGCGGAGTTTGAGCCAACCATTCTGGGGGTCACTCGGGGTTTGGACGACGGCTCCTCTGGTGGCCGTCCTCCCGGCGATGACGAATTACGTCTCGTCACCTATCTGGTGTTTGACTGGCTTTACGCGACTGGCGAATTGCCAAAGCGCGGCCGAAAAACCGAAAAGGGCTTTGGAGAGCTGGTTCGGCATGTCTTCAATTGGACAACCAGCCTAAAGCCGGAACAGGCGCTGAGACGGTATTGGGAGCAGGTACCAAAGCTGCCTGAAGACGCGAATTAGCTTCGTGAACTAAAACAAAACGGGTTTACGCCAATAACCCGGGCCCGCTGCGCCTAGCGTCGCGCCATGTCTCGGCACCCGAAAGCCACTTGCGGCGCGCTCGACCCCACCACGAACCTCCCGGCCGTTTCGGCGAGCACGAAGGATCGTGGGTTTGCGGTCGCGTCGGCCGCGGTTGACGGATCTGACCAGCCTGATCTCCCCCATCTGACGCCTGAGAGCCTGGCCGCGCTGGGTGCTTTGGCGCGCCTTCTCGGGCGTCAGGTGGCCCGCGACGCCGCTCGTGCGGAGGGTGGCGATGAATAGCCCTCACCTCCAAAATATGATTACTTTCCTTTCTTGGGCCACCGGCTTTTGGCCGCGTTTGTGAGCCTAGTAAGTTGATTTTATTGTCAGTAATCAAATCGACTTGCAACTTCATCACCGATTATAGCCTTGAACATAGGACTATCATCAGGTATAGGAGACACCATGGCACGCCCCTTCAATCCCCTCTTCGCCCCCCTCACTGACGCCTGGAGCAGCACGCTCCTCGCGGTCGAGGGAAAGCACAAGCTGAGCAACATGCGCGTGCTCGCGTCCTACGCCTCCAGCCGCGGGATCGAGCCCTCTCAGGTCGACGATTCCTTGCTGGTCGAGCTTGAGAGCGCCGCCAAGGCCAAGATGCTGCCCCGTCCCGTCCAGCTGATCCGCACCATCAAGCTCATCTGGAACGCCTGCGTGCGGACGTGCCCGGGCTGGCCCACTTTCGAGCTGAGCGTCGTCAGCCGCCGCAAGAACCCCTCGGTTTTGCTGTCCGCCCTGCCTGCAAGCTTTCAGGAGGATCTGGCCGGCTTCATGAACCGCTCGTCGAACGGGGGCCGCTTCACGCCGCGCCGCAAGGGCCCGCGCAGCCCCAAGACCAAAATGGATGTCCAGCAGAAGGTCCTGCAAATCGTCACCATGCTGGCCAAGCGCGGATGGGCGATCGAGGATCTCGTCGGCCTGAAGGATCTTCTCGCCAAGCCGGCGCTCGACGCCATTCTGGGCGAGATGTGGGCGGAGGGTGCCGGCGCGGAATGCGGGCACAATTACAACCGCATTCGCCTGCTCAAGGGGATCGCCAAGGACTGGGCCCAGTGCGACGGCGACATTCTGGATCTGCTGAAGGAGGCCGAGCGCGCGTTCCGGGAGAAGAATGACGGCATGGTGGACAGCAACCGCACCAAGCTGCGCGCCTTCACCGACGACAGCAACATCCGCCGTCTGGTCAATTTGCCCTCCAACACCCTCGCTGCTCTGCACCCTCAGCAGCCGACCCTCGGCGAGGCTATTGTGGTGCAGTCAGCTCTTGCTGTCGCGCTGCTGCTGGTGGCGCCCGTGCGCGCCAAGAACCTCGCGGCCATCGACCTCACCAAGCATCTTCACCGCATCAGCGACACCAATTGCTACCTGGTGTTCCCCGACCATGAGGTGAAGAACCGGATCAATCTCGAATATCCCCTCCCCCTGGGGACCATCCAGCTGCTGGATCTTTACTTGAAGGTCTACAGGCCTCTCCTGCTGCAGAAGGAGACCCATGCGCTGTTCATCTCCCGCACGGCGCGCCAGAAGACGGAGACCGAACTTGGCGCCCAGATCCCGCGCTTCATCAAGGAGCATCTGGGGATCCACCTGAACCTGCATCTCTTCCGCCATCTGGCGGCCTTCATCTATCTGAAGCGCCACGCCGGCGATTACGAGACGGTGCGCCGCCTGCTGGGCCACAAATCGATCCGCACCACCACCCTGTTCTACACCGGGCTTGAGCATCGCGACGCCTTCACCCGCTTTGACGCGATCATCGATTCCTACATGATGCCGCCGAAGGGAGTGGCCTGATCATAGCGTTCAAGCCCCACTCCCTGCCCCTCACTCTCTGGCCTGCGGCTCACCAGGAGCGCTGGGCGAAGGCGCTCCAGGTCGGGGCGCTCTTCAAGCCCTCTGGCCTTGCGGCCCAGTGGCGCCCCCACAGCGTCCGCAAGACAGCAAAAGGCTGGGGCGTCTGGCTCGGCTGGCATATCGAGAAGGGATATTCCCTTCAGGAGACGACCCCCGAGGCCCTCGTCACGCGCGAGCGGGTGGACGCCTATCTGGGCGATGTCGAGGAAACAAACACCGGCTGGACGCCCTACAACCGCGCCCAGGAACTCTATGATGCGGTGCGCGTCATGACGCCCCACCTCCACCTGTCCACTTGGGACTGGCTGAAGATCGGCTTCGATAACCTGCGCCAGGACGCCATTCCAAGCCGCAACAAGCTGGAGCGCATCAAGATGGCCTGGCAGATTGAGGAGCTGGGGCTTGGCCTCATGCACGCAGCGCAAAATCTGCCAGCCAAAAGCCGCAAAAACCCTGCCGGCGTCACCAAGATCGAACGCGCGCTGCTCTATCGCGACGGGATTGCCATTGTGACGCTGATCCGTCGGCCGTTCCGGATCAAGAACTTCGCCGCCATCACGATCGGTCGCCATCTCTTTCTGGACGAGGGCAGCGGCGCTCTCACCTTTGGAGCCAAGGAGACCAAGGGCAAGAAGTCCCTTGAGGCGCCTCTCACGCCCCATCTCGTGGACGGCCTGCGGCATTATATCGAGACCTACCGTCCGGTGTTGCTCACGACCTCCGGCAAGGCCAAGCACATCCAGACCGATGCGCTCTGGATCTCGCGGGACGGCACGGAACTCGCCGAGCGCTCCCTGCATAATGTCTTCCGCCGCAGGACGAAGGAGGCTTTTGGCAAGCCTATCCCGCCGCACTGGTTCCGGGATATCGACGTCACAACCCTCGTGCGGCACAATCCCGAGGACGCCCGGATCACGGGATCGATTCTGGGTCATGCAGATCCGGAGATCGCGAACCGGCATTACAACCACGCGCTCCACATTGACGCGGCCAAAAGGCATTCCGCCGCTCTGGCTGAATGGATGGACGAGCCGCCTGATACCGCCACACAAGGACCCCTCTGATGCGCGCAGTCATCTACGCCCGCTATTCATCGGACCTGCAAAGCGCTGCCTCGATCGGCGACCAGGTCGAGGTCTGCAGGCGGTATGCGGCGGAGCGAGGCTGGAGCATTGTCGAGACCTATTCGGACGCGGCGCTGAGCGGGGCAAGCCGGTTCCGTCCGGGGTTCCAGAAGCTTCTGGCTGACGCCGGACGACGGGGCTTTGAGGCGGTGATCTGCGAGGCGGTCGATCGCTTGGGGCGACGCCTTGCCGACACGGCTGACCTGCAGGACCGGCTGGCGTTTCACGGGGTGAAGCTGTTTACCCCGACGCTGGGCGAGATCACCCAGATCCATGTCGCGGTGATGGGCATGATGGCGCAGATGGCGATCAAGGATCTGGGCGAGAAGACCCGCCGCGGCCAGTTGGGGCGCGTGCTGAAGGGCAAGAGCGCCGGCGGCCTCGCCTATGGCTACCGGCTGCCCAAAGACGGCGCGCAGGCGGGCGACCGCGAGATCGACGAGCAAGAGGCGGTCGTGGTGCGCCGCATCTTCCGCGAGTTCGCCGCCGGCGAAAGCCCGGAGGTCATCGCGCGCCGGCTCAACCGCGAGGGCGTGGCTGGTCCCGGCGGACGGGCGTGGTCGAACACGACGATCCGCGGCCAGAACGCGCGCGGCACCGGCGTGCTCAACAATGCGCTCTACCGCGGCGCGCTTGAATGGAACCGCTGCGCCTATGTGAAGGACCCGCAAACCGGCAAGCGCATTGCCCGGCCAAACCCGCCCCATTTGTGGGAGAAGCAGGACGTGCCGCAGCTGCGGATCGTCGACGCGGCGCT
The DNA here is from genome assembly GCA_945901195.1 of Rhizobium sp. Q54. Lineage (GTDB taxonomy): Bacteria > Pseudomonadota > Alphaproteobacteria > Rhizobiales > Beijerinckiaceae > Terripilifer. The sequence goes on along the minus strand of CAMDKB010000268.1, from coordinate 55 downwards.
CTGGGACGCCGCCAAGGCGCGCCAAGAGGCGATGCGCGATAGCCTCAAACTCAAG
>CAMDKB010000267.1 GCA_945901195.1 Rhizobium sp. Q54 | reverse complement strand
GTCCGGGGTCACATATGATCCCGGCCGCAAGGACGGGCGCGGTACTGAAGGCCTTGCCGTGCCAAAGTCGAACTGGGCGCTCGCCGTCAATGAAGGCCCATTTGAAGCCTATGCCGTGACATGCGGCATAACCTTCACGTTCGGCGGCTTGCGCATCAATACGTCAGGCCAGGTTCTTGACGCCGACAGCAACGTAATTCCCGGCCTGTTCGCGGCAGGCGAAATGGTGGGCGGCCTTTTCTATTTCAACTATCCCGGCGGCGCCGGCCTGATGTCGGCTGCCGTATTCGGGCGACTGGCCGGACAGGGGGCATCGGCCTAAGCCGTCGAGGAGAGAGCTTTATTTCTTGCCGAACCCTGGCGGTAAAAAGCTTCCGCCGCCTTGTTGCCGGGGCGGAGTTTGGACGCCCTGTTGCGGGTTTCGGCTCGCAAACTGACTTGGGCCTGCGGGCCGCTGCGGGCTGGCGCCGAACTGCTGTGCGCCTGAACCGAAGGGGATGCTGCCTCCAGCCATCCCCTGATGACCGTTCAAAGGCGCAGCTTGCGCATTTCCGAGGCCAGCGGGAGCGGGCCGCCGCCGCATCGAGGCGAGATATCGCAGGCCGAAAAAGATCGCGGCTCCCCCGGCAAGGATAAGGGCAGCATACAAGGGTCTGTAGAAGAACCAGGCGATCGCAATGACGATTGGCGCGATGATCGCCGTCGCAAGCAGCGCAACCATTGATGCGCCCGCGCCGACAATATCGCCGAAGATCGGGATAATATCAGCAAGCACTTCCAACAGGCTGAGCATCATTCTGAAGCCAATGAACAGAACGATCACACCCGCGAGGCGCAATACCCAGGTGAGGACCTTGTTGGCGTCTTCCGCATGTTTGAACAGGATAGTGGCGTCCTTGATGCCTGTTTCAGCGAGCAGAACCGTGCGTTGATTGGACGTGGTGAAGGGCGTGAAGCCGCTTTGTATTTGCTTGCCTACGACGCTGACGGGTTGAACCGGCAACAGTGTGTAGGTAATCCGTATATCCCCCACAATGGGCGAATCTGGATTATTGCCCGCATAAATGCCGCCCTGCACAACCCGGGCGCGTTCCCCAAAGACTTTCTTTGCACCAGCCTGCGCAGATTCAGGCACTTCGAAAATGTCTCCCGAGCCAAGCAGGGAAATAATCTGGGCATCAAGCCGGAATCCGCCCAGTGTCGCGCCCTCGACGGCAAATGAACGCGTGCGGGTCTGTGGCATCTGCGGGTTCTGATGGCCATTTGTTTCTCGGAAACGGCTGGATTCAATCGGGCGATCAGACCATTCTCGCTTGTAGGTGTAACGCGTGATGGTTTCCTCGCCACCCCCGAGCTTTTTGCGGGTTTCTTTTTCTTGATCTTCCTTCCACTGATACATCTCGACCTTGCGCGAGAGCTTCAAACCATTGCCGTTGATGCCCAGTTCGCTGTCCCGGGCAGGGTTCGTTGCTTTCGTTTCGCCAGCAACGTGTACAAGTTTGCCTTCGTTCGCAGGATCGGCCCGCTGGCTGGAAACAGAGACGACCTGACCTGCGCCTTCATGCAATGCTGCAGCCGTTTTGGCCGAATTACCTTCGTTCCAGAACAGGAGTACGCATCCTGCCACGACAAAAAGCAGTCCGAACAGGATTGCCTTCAGGCTGTCCACAATCTTTTCGAACCAGGATTTGTGGGACGTATCGCTGACACTGTCGTTGCTCTCGCCACCGCTCCATTCATCGCCGCTGGAGGAGGACGTGTCCCAATTGCTGCTGGAATTATTATCGGACATAGGGCCTCCTGCAGTGAGTCTCGTGAAACGGGATCACGCAAAGGATAGACAAACTCTAACTACGCTGCAAAGTGTGTTTGCGCACATCGCAAAAATAATTCTCCTGACAGGTCAGGGCTTTGGTTGCGCGCGCGCCAACACATTCATCACGATATGACGAACTTCGGCATCGTGCCGACCAGCGAGCCAAAACCCTCGATCCGCTCGTTGATATGCAGCCGCTTCTGGAATTCCCAGACGCGAGCTGGAATGGGATGGATGACCGGCACTTGCAGGTCCTGTTCCAGCAGGTCGATAATATGTAGGGTGCGCCAGCCGGACCCCAACATATAAATCGCGTCAGCCCCGCCAGCCTTCAGGAAGGCTTTCTTGATATGGGCATAAACGACTTCGCCCGCCAGTTCCTGCACCTTGTTGAAGGGCACATCGACGCCTGCCATGGCTTTCACTTCAAAACCGGCGTCCTTGAAATATTGCGAGAAGATCGCATTGGTCTTTTCGGGAAAATAGGTGGCGCCGACGATGGATTTTGCGCCGATGGCTTTGAGCGCGTTCACATGGTTCTGGCCCGAAGTGAACATGGGGATTCCATAATGGCGCTCCCATTCATCGATGATTTTCTTCTCGCCATCGCGGCCATGCACCATGAACGGCGGCGCACCGGAGGGATGGATGACATCGCAGCCCGCCTCCTTCAATAAATCGAGTTCTTTCTCGAAAGCCGATTTCATCTGCAGGAACTCGTCCGGCGTGCCGCGTTGAATATTCACATGCAGCGAGAGAACGCCGATACCTTCAGGAAGCATGCGGATCAGTTCCTCATTGGGTCCCGGACGCAAAGTCGGGTGAATAACGCCGATAGTACCGCGCCAGCTTGTGAACATGTCCGCCTCCCTGTTTGTCCCCACCGTATCAGGCTGAAGCAGCCAATGTCATCCGTTGGGAAAGCCTGAGGCGCGATTGTTGACAAGTTGTCGATTCTGGCCGGAGACTGCGGCAAAACATGGAAATGGGAGAGGCAGGGATGGCTGCGTTGAAGGGCCTGATGCGAAAGCTTGCGGCTGCTGTATGGGCCGCCGCGATTTTTACGAGCTTTGGCTCGTTGCCGGCTGGCGCGCAGGACAAGACGCTCCACTTGGTGGTGCCGTTTCCTGCAGGCGGCGGCATAGATATTCTGGCCCGCTTGCTTGCGCCCAAACTGCAGGCGGCGCTCGGGCAGACCGCCATCGTGGAAAACAAGCCCGGCGGCTCGGGCTTTGTCGGCACACTGACCGTTGTCAAAGCAAAGCCGGATGGACAATACCTGCTGCAACAGGCCATGGGCATGTCGATGAATCCGTCGATTTATCGAAACCTGCCTTACGATTCCCGAAAAGACCTTGAGCCCGTGGCGCTGATCGGTGTGGTGCCGATCACTTTGGCCATTGGCAACCACGTGCCTGCCAAAACGCTGCAGGAATTCATTGCCCTCGCCAAAGCCAGCCCGGGCAAATACAAGGGCGCAGCCTTCGTGAATGGCGCGGCGGTGCTTATGCTGCAAATGTTCAATCAGCAGGCGGGCGTTGATATCAACATCATCAATTATCGCGGCACAGCGCCAGCAATATCGGCGACCATTAGCGGCGAAACCGACTTTGTGATCATGCCGTCGGTCGTGTCATCCATCAAGGAAGGCAAGGTGCGCGGCCTCGCCGTTGCCGCTGCAAATCGCATGGAGGAATTGCCAGATTTGCCGACGACCGCAGAAGCCGGCCTGCCCGACTTCAAGATTGAATTCTGGTTTGGAACCTTTACGACGGCCGGAACACCGCCAGACGTTGTCGCGCGACTGAATGCCGAGATCAACAAGGCAACAGCCTCACCGGAAGTAACCGCCAAGCTCAAAGCCGTTGGGATAGAAGCGCGCAGCGGCACGCCAGCGGACTTCCGCGAGCAGTTTCATCGCGAGATCAAGGAATGGGGCGAGGTGGTAAAAAAATCTGGGTTTAAGCCTTTGGAGAATTGAAACCGCCAGGCTATCGCATGAAAATGCGTAACGCAGAATCCGCGAAGCCTGATAGCCATCGATTTATCATCGATCACCCCCGCAACATCATGTCGGCAGCCTTTTCCGCGATCATGATCGTGGGCGCGTTGGTGTTGGAGCCCACCACATCGGGCATGACAGAACAATCGGCCACACGCAGTCCTTCGACGCCACGCACGCGCAGCTTCTCATCCAGCACCGCATCGTCATCTGCACCCATGCGGCATGTGCCTGCAGGATGTTGCGCTGTGGTGCAATTCTGGCGCAGCCAGTCGTCGATTTCTGCATCGCTGGAAATGGCTGCACCGGGCCGGGATTCGTGATCCACCATTTCCTTCAGGGGTGATTGTGCGAAAATATCCCGCGCCGTTTTCACCCCTTCGCGCAAGGTTTGCAGATCGTATTCGTCATCCAGGAGGTTCCAGAATATGCGCGGCGGCGCTGCCGGATTGTTTGAACGAAGCTTCACCCAGCCCCGGCTGCGCGGATGAAGGACTGCAATGCGCATCGTAAAACGTTCAGCTTCCGGCATGCGAATCCCCGGAAACCAAATTCCCGCTTCCTGCCACACGGGCATCGCGATGAATTCGACATCGGGCCTCTCGCTGTTTTCATGTACGCGCAGAAATCCAACCGAGGACGTTGGCAGATTGCCGAGCGCTCCTGAACGGTTGATGCCCCATTTGATGGCTTCGAAGGCAAGGCGGTCGAAACGCAGCAACCAGTTGAGCGATTGCTTGTCATTCAGATCGAACGTGCAGAACGTGTTGACGTGATCATGCAGATTCGCGCCCACCGATTTGTTGTCGATGACAGTTTTGATTCCCATAGCCCGCAATTCATCTGCCGGACCGATACCCGACAACAGCAGCAATTGCGGCGAGTTGTATGTGCCGCCTGACAGCACAACTTCCCGCGTGGCGCGCACTGTCTGCACGGCGCCGTTTTGCGCAAACTCCACGCCAACGGCGCGGCCTTTTTCGATGATGACCCGATGCGCTAGCGCGCGCGTCAGGACAGTCAGGTTTTTGCGCTTTTCGGCCGGACGCAAGAACGCATGCGCTGTGGAGGAGCGGCGGCCATCCCCCAGTGTCATGTCAAGCTGCGCAAAGCCTTCGGGGTTCTCGCCGTTGAAATCGTCCGTTACTGGCAGGCCTGCACGCGCGGCCGATTGGCCAACCAGATCATGCATGTTGTGCGGCGTCGGCGTCAGCGAAACTTTCAGCTCACCCTTGCCGCCGTGATATTTTGTTTCGCCGCGCCAGTTGTTTTCCGAGCGGCGGAAATAGGGCAGCACGTCTTCATAGCCCCAGCCTGTCAGGCCGTGTTGCCGCCATGTGTCGTAATCCAGCGGATGGCCGCGCGCATAAATCATGGCGTTGATCGACGAAGTCCCACCCAGCAGTTTTCCACGCGGCGGCCTGAAGGTGCGATTGTAGCAATGCGGTTCTGGCTCGGTCTCGAAATCCCACAGCACTTTTCGGTCACGCGAGATGATGCGCATCGCAAGCGGGATATGTGCGAAAATGGAATTGTCGCGCCCTCCCGCTTCCAGCAGCAACACGCGGTTTGCCGGATCTGCGCTCAGTCGATTGGCAAGCACGCAGCCGGCCGAGCCCGCGCCCACGACGATGAAATCATATTCCTGCACGAGAAAACCTTTCTGATCAGCCCGCTTTGGCTATGCCGCCGCCCGCGCGGTCAGCCCCGTCATGCGGGCGCATGCTTGTCGGGCGCTCTGGCCAGTCAGGCATCATCAGCCAGAGCCGCAACAAGTGACGTTTGGCTTGGGGGTTTTCGACGTAATCGGTTCGTGCGTGCAGGATTTTGCGATTGTTGAGGAACTGAATATCGCCTTCTCGAAACGACATATCGAGATAAAGCTCGGGCCGGCCGGCGACCTCCGCCACGAAAGCCATGGCCTCCTGACCAGCCCCGCTGACGGGTGCGCCCTCTCGTGCCGCGCCGCGAATGGAGGCGGGCAGGAAATAGCACTCCTTGCCCCAGGCGCCGTCCATGAACACCGGAACCCGATGCGAGGTATAACGCGCCGCGCCCACAGCATCGGGGTCCTGTTGCCGCCGCGAATAATGAAAGCCTTCCATCAGCGGGCCCATCAGATCAGGCCGCTCGCAGGCAATCACATTGTAAATCGCCATAGAGCTGACAATCCGGCTTTCGCCGCCACTGACCGCGGAGCGCAGGCACAAAAGACCCACGACATCCACAGGGTCCATGTGAAACTCAAGCTCGCCGCCACGTGTATAATAACGGTCGATATCGCCGCCGATATCCATGACATGCCCGAGCCTGTCGCCTTTCAGGCTTTGCGATACACCAATGCCCAGATGCGTGCCCAGCCCCCAGAACAAGGTACCCAGTTCGTCTTCGCTGTAACGCTCACGCGGAATCCCGCGCAGCATCACAAATCCGCGCCCCCGCGTCAGTTCCTGCCGAGCGCTGGCAAGACGGGAGGAAAGCAGGGGCAGAACAAAATCGTCCCTGGTCGCCTCCTCTAGTACCGTCCCGCGTTTGCGCACATTATCGGCTGCAGTTTCCAGTTCCGCCAGCTCCTGCGCCGAAAAATGCTCGATCCAGTCCGTCCGGGACGCATATTCTGCGCTGAGCCAGACGTGAGGCCCGGATGCGGGACGTAT
>CAMDKB010000266.1 GCA_945901195.1 Rhizobium sp. Q54 | reverse complement strand
AGAGAGCTTTTGCCCGATCCATTATTGCCAATTAGCCCGATGCGCCGTTCGGACAGCTGCAGCGACAAGCCAGAAAAGACTGCCGCCACGCCCCGTGACAGGCTGACATTTGCAAACGCAATGGCTGGCCCGTCACCGGAGGACATCTCTCCACCTTTCAAAGCTTAGTTGAGCCCGAGCATGCGGCGGCCCTTGCGGACCATATATTCAAAATTGATCGTGTGCTGCTCGGGACGCGAAATCTTGTCATGCAACCGCATGATATCTTCGCGTGAGAAGAACTCTGTGCAAGGCCCGGTCGCTTCAGCGAGCAGCTGAATCTGGCAGGCATTCTCAAGCATCATTGTCAGGATGACGGCTTCATCGACCGAGCGTCCCACGACGGCGACGCCGTGGTTCTTCAAAAATGTCGCCTTGTGTGGCCCCAGTGATTTTGCAACGCCGGCGCCCATCTCCTTGGAGCGGATCAGGTCGATGGTATCGGTGTATTCGCCCAGCCCGTCGGCAAACACGGCGCCGCCCTGGCTGACCGCGCGCAGCTTTCTGCCGGTTGCCGAAAGCGCGAGCGCATGGGTCGGGTGAGCATGGATCACACTCATTACCTCTGGGCGCACGCGAAAAATTTCTGAGTGTATGTAGACTTCGCTGTGGCGCGGCCCCCCGCCGGATACTTTTTCGCCTTCCAGATTGCAGGTGATGATATTTTCCATGGTCATTTCATCCATGCCGAAGCTGTGCGGCTTCATGATGAAATGCGTGGGATCTCCGGGCACGCGCAGCGAAACATGCCCGCGTGTGAAATCGCCGAGTCCGTAGGCTTCAAGCGCGATGCCAGCGTCGATCAGTCTTTTCTTGGCTTCTTCCAGTGTCATGATTTCCCCCGGCCCGTCAAAAATTCACCCCGCTCGTCGCGCATTTGCAGGAAAAGCGCAAGATGGATCGTGAAGGGGCTTGGAATCAGTTGGATAGATGAGCCCGATTGTGCGGCCGCCGCCCTAATGGCTGGTGCATTGATGCCATTTCTGCCGTACTCTAAAAGTCAGAACAAGCATAACAGGAGGAAAAAAGATGGCGCTTACTCTTCACCAGTCATCCGTGCCGGTCTTCGTGCAATCGATCACCGGGGTCATCAATTGCATCGACAAGCTGGCCGCTCATGCCGCTGAACAGAAGATAGAGTCCGCGCTGTTTATGGGCGAACGGCTTTACCCCAACATGTTCAATTATGGCCGGCAGGTTCAGCAATTGTGTTATTGGGCGACGAACACGACAGCCTGGTTGGCCGGACAGGAGCTGCCGAAATTCGCCAACGACGAAACCACGCTGGATGCGTTGAAGACCCGTCTTCAGAAAACCATCGAATATGTGCAATCCATCCCGGCAGACGCTGTCAACGCGGGCGAAACCCGCGAGATCGTTTACCCGGCGGCGGGACAACAGAGGCGCATGCGCGGCGGTGATTTTCTGCTGCATCAGGCGTTGCCGCAATTCTATTTTCATGTCACGACCGCCTACGATATCCTGCGCACAAAGGGTGTGAACATGGGCAAACGTGACTTTATGGGTCCCATCCCGCGCATGGTTCAATTTTAAATCGGGGGTAATGTGAGCCAAATGAACATCGAACGCATTGGCGCGGGTCCGCGCATGAGCAAAGCTGTAGTGCACGGCAATACAGTCTATCTTGCTGGTCAGGTCGCCGACAAAACCAAGGGCGGCGCTGTTGTTGACCAGACCCGGGAGGTTTTGGGGATTATCGACGATCTCCTGAAACAGGCCGGCACCGACAAGTCGAAACTCCTGTCAGCGACGATCTGGCTGACGGACATGTCCACCTTTGCTGACATGAACAGCGCTTGGGACGCTTGGGTTTCCCAAGGCAATACGCCCGCCCGCGCCACGGTCGAGGCCAAACTCGCCGCGCCAGATTACAAGGTCGAAATCGCGGTTATCGCTGCAAAGTAATGGCGGATTGTGCGGCGAGCCCGTTCAGCGGGTTCGCCGGGTCCCATGCATAGTTCATCGTCTCGAACCGCATGGAAAACGCATCTAGCAGCAGAATCCGCCCCGTCAGTCCTTCGCCGAAGCCGGTGATTTCGCGGATGACCTCCAGCGACATCATCGTCCCGACCATGCCGGTGAGCGCGCCCAGAACCCCGGCCTGTGCGCAGGTGGGAACCACGCCAGCGGGCGGCGGCTCGGGAAACAGGCAGCGGTAGGTAGGATTGGGATTGCCATCAGGCCCTTTTTCGAAGGGCCGCAATGTCGTCAGCGAGCCGTCGAACGTGCCTACAGCACCGGTCACCAGCGGCTTTTCTTCATGGAAACACGCGTCAGCGAGGGCGTAGCGGGTTCCGAAATTATCCGAGCCGTCGGCAACAATATCGTAGCCCGCAACAAGTTTGCGAGCGTTGGATGCATCAAGCCGTAGTTGATGCACCTCCACCCGCACATGCGGGTTGATCCGGCCGATTGCTTCAGCCGCGCTTTCCACCTTGGGGCGGCCGATATCTCCAGTGGCGTGGATGACCTGCCGCTGCAGGTTTGACAACGAAACCACATCGTCATCGGCGATTCCCAGAGAGCCGACGCCTGCCGCCGCCAGATATTGCAGCAATGGCGCGCCAAGTCCGCCTGCGCCTATGACCAGAACGCGGGCTGCTTTCAGTTTTTGCTGGCCGGGACCGCCGATCCCATGCAGGACGATATGACGGGCGTAACGCTCTATTTCTTCGGATGATAAATTCATGTGAAGAGAGTATCAGGGCTGCGGTCCGCCCGCAAAAGTGGGTGCCAGTCAGCCCCGGGGGGTCAGTGTCAAACAATTCCATTCTGGCGACTCTCGCGCTTTTCATCGTGGCGGCGATCATCTTCAGCCTTTGGCCAGAGCTGGATCTGGCCGCCGCCAGACATTACTTTGGGACAGGCGCTTTTGCGGGCAACGGAAGTGGCGAACGCACGCTACGTCGCATCTTACATTTTGCGCCGCTCGTTGTGCCGGTGGCGATGGCTCTGCTCTGGGCAGCACCGAAACTGGGATTGTCACATCCCGTCCGATTCGTCCCCTCAGGCAGATCGATGATTTTCGTGCTTTTGTCGCTTGCCCTTGCGCCGGGATTGCTCGTCAACGGAATTATCAAGGAATATTCCGGTCGTCCGCGGCCCGTTCACGTCAAGGAATTCGGCGGGCCCTCCGATTTTCGTCCCTGGAACAGTTTTGACGGGGCCTGCCGCAACAATTGCTCGTTCGTCTCTGGAGAAGTCGCGGGCTCCACCTGGCTAATAGCACCGGCAAGTCTCGCCCCCGAGCCTTACCGCACGCCCCTGATGGCGAGCGCTCTTGTCTTCGCCGGCCTAACCGCCTGGCTGCGCATGTCCTTCGGCGGCCACTTTTTGTCTGATGTGATCATGGCCCTCTTGTTCACCCTTCTGGCCGTGCAGGTTTTGTATCGATGTGTGATCGTGAAGAGACCGGGGGCTGGATGAACGTGACGTGCCCAGAATTCGCCAAAGCGGGACGTTCGGCTGGTCAAGTATCGATCCGAAAAATCGCCGCCATTTTGCATCAGGTTGGTGCGCCTCATCATCCATGATGGAGCACTGGTACTTCGCGGCGAAGGTGGCGTAATCTAAAAAGAGACACACGCCTGAGAGCTTCCGTTGGGCGATTGAGTTCATTCCGCCGAATCGCAGGGCAACGTGTTCAAAGTTTTCGCCTCGATACTAAAAAAATGAGACTTCGCCTTGGGAACTGGTGGATCCGTTCGGAGCAATTTTGGCATGTGGAGCTACAACTTCAGATCATAAGACTTGGATATCCAGGCTTTCTGGATCATCATCCATCACAGGGTTTTATGCGTGGAGTTGATTTTTATGGGAGTGAAGGTATTGCGGCTGCAATCAAACCCGCTGCATTGAACTTTCGAAACCACCACGGTTACTGGCCTGGCCTGCGCCATCCAAAAACCTATTCAGAGAAAATTTTCTGGCAAAATTACTTTGGTATCCTGCCTGTTCCGCGCGCTGGCAATAAATTGCTCACTCACGAATTCATACCGTCTTCGCTGGCAGGAAAAGTGAAGACGCCCGATATCTATTTTCGCTCCAGACTTGCGACTTTACCGTCCAATGATGAAATTGCGCCTGGAAAATATATGTTGAAGGCCAATCACGGTTCGGGGATGAATTTGCAGATCAAATATCCGTTGACATCAAGGGCGCGGATAGAAGCCGAAGCCAAATCTGCTGAATGGCTCGAATGCGATTTATGGGTACAACAGGGCGAATGGTGGTATTCGACGTTCGAGAAGGAGATCTTTATTGAAAGAAGGCTTGGTAATGATGAGCCGCCGGTTGATTGGCGATTTAGTGTATTCGACGGGCATTTCACCTTTGCAATTCCAACGCGAGTCAGCAATAGCGTCACCTATGAAATTCAATATCTGGATCGTGAGTTTCGCCCGTTCATTCCTCTGACAATGACACCGATTTCAACGGTGGAATTTCAACAGCCGCCGCGTGTCGTGGACGCAAGTCGTTTTGCAGAAGAAATTGCCAAATGCTTTTCACTGGTTCGCGTGGATATGTATATCGAAGACGATGAAATATATCTGGGTGAGATGACGTTTTCGCCCGCCAATGCTTTGACGAATTATACCCGCCAGGCGGATATTGAAATCGGCACTCGCATCAAATCGATCCCCAACTTCAGCCTGGACCACTGCTGCCACGGGGCGCCGAAACGATGACACTATCTCCGGCGGCCATCGCCATTTTGACTGGTTCATTTGGCCAGGCGCGGATTGGCAGCCACTGCCTGCTTCCACGCTCCGGCTTCTGCGTCAAAGCCACCCTTGCGCCCGCCCGCTCCCTGTCTATATTGCGCCCACTTTTCCGGCTCCCTTGCCGCATCTTCAAAATGAGCTTCCTAAAATGCAGAAAGATATCAAGCGCGTGGTCCTCGCCTATTCCGGCGGGCTCGACACATCCATCATCCTGAAGTGGCTGCAGACGACCTATGGCTGCGAAGTGGTGACGTTTACAGCGGATCTCGGCCAGGGCGAGGAGCTGGAGCCCGCGCGCAAGAAGGCCGAGCTCATGGGCATCAAGAAAGAGCATATTTTTATCGAGGATTTGCGCGAGGAATTTGTTCGCGATTATGTTTTCCCAATGTTCCGCGCCAACGCGCAATATGAAGGGCTTTATCTGCTGGGCACGTCCATCGCCCGCCCGCTGATCGCCAAAAAGCAGATCGAAATCGCCCGCAAGGTTGGTGCGGACGCCGTGTCGCATGGCGCAACGGGCAAGGGAAATGATCAGGTCCGCTTTGAGCTTGGCTATTATGCGCTGGAGCCGGACATCAAGGTCATTGCGCCCTGGCGTGAGTGGGATTTCAAGAGCCGTGAGGCCTTGATCGCCTTTGCCGAAGCCCACCAGATTCCCATCGCCAAGGACAAGCGCGGTGACGCGCCGTTCTCGGTCGACGCAAACCTGCTGCACTCTTCCTCTGAAGGCAAGGTGCTCGAGGATCCCTGGGTCGAGCCGCCGGAATACGTCCACATGCGGACGATTTCGCCCGAGGATGCGCCTGATGTCGTGACCGAAATCATGGTCGATTTTGAAAAGGGCGATGCAGTTGCCATCAACGGCGAAAAGCTCTCGCCCGCCACACTGCTGACCAAACTCAACGAACTTGGCCGGGCCAATGGCATCGGCCGGCTCGATCTCGTCGAAAACCGCTTTGTCGGGATGAAATCGCGCGGCGTATATGAAACGCCAGGAGGTACAATCCTTCTGGAAGCCCATCGCGGCATCGAATCCATCACGCTTGATCGCGGCGCGGCGCATCTGAAAGACGATCTGATGCCGAAATATGCCGAGATCATCTACAACGGCTTCTGGTTTTCGCCGGAACGGGAAATGTTGCAGGCGCTGATCGACAAGAGCCAGCAATTCGTCACCGGGCGCGTGCGCCTGAAGCTTTATAAGGGCACGGTGCGCGTCGTGGGACGCCAGAGCCCGTTCTCGCTTTACGATCAGGATCTGGTGACGTTCGAGGAAGGCGCTGTGGCCTACGATCATCGCGACGCCGCCGGTTTCATCAAGCTGAATGCGCTGCGGCTGCGAACACTTGGTAAAAGAGACCGCCGCGCAAAGGGTTGAGCGGCGGCGCGAAGTTCAATTCGCACAACTTCGGTTGCATGATTATCATGCGCGCTGATTCGTTGGCCGGAAAATCCCGGCAGGAGCGCGCATGCGGCGAACCCTGCTTGTAGCAGCGACCATCTGCCTTGCGATTCTGGTTCTCGGCGGGCTGGCCTTCTATCACTATGGACGCCCCACGGTGCTGCGCGTCGCTGTAGTTTCAGGCTCCGTCGATCAGGGCCTGATGCTCGATGCCTCCCGCATTCTTGTAAGGGAACGTGCGCCATTCACGTACAAAACCCCGAACATTATTGAAGCCGCCCTGTCGGCCAGCGATGACGTTGGCGA
>CAMDKB010000265.1 GCA_945901195.1 Rhizobium sp. Q54 | reverse complement strand
GCGCCTGAACCAGCGCGATCAGCTCTTCCCGGGACGGAACGTCTGGCGATTCAGCGACCATCCGATGCTTGAATCGGAAACCGGTTCATAGGTCCAGGAAAATCGGATAAAAATCACGGTGGCAGGAAGGAACCTGGGCAGTTACCTTTTTACTTCACAATACCCGAACAGGTGGCCGGCCGGCAACAGATCTGAGGAGGCCACTCCTAACCCATCACCAGCCAGCCGACCCCACGGACCCAGGAGATGCGGCGGACCTGAGCACTCCGTAGGGTGTTCGAAACTCACTGAAAGCTGGTGGACTGTTGTGCTGATCACCGCGATCCCCGGCGTCTCGTGAGAGACTCAACCATTCGATGAGGATGACGTTATCTCGACAGGTAGCGCGATTGCAATCACTCAAACACGGTGTGAACCGGTAAACATTTGTTTACCTAAATCTTTGAGATTAATAGCGTACAAAAATATTAACGGGCGTTAACCCAGTTCTGTCAGGCACGTTGATTAATCGTGATTTGTTCAGGTCTTGTCGCAGCCAGCCGCCGCACGCAAATTAATGACCTGATTAATGTTTTATGAAGCGGCCCTCAGGCCGCATCAGCTGTCACCCGGTTACGGCCGTCATTTTTCGACCGGTAGAGCGCCTTGTCCGCACGACGGAATAACGTATCGGGATTGGCATCGCGTGAGGTGCAGGCGAGGCCTACGGAAACCGTGATGGGGACGCTGCGATCTCCCTCCGCCAGCCGAAAGGGCTCAGCCTGGACAGAACCACGGACACGCTCGGCAACGACCGCTGCGATATCCGGCATCGTGTCGGGCATTACCACCACGAATTCCTCGCCGCCCAGCCGGCAAAGCAGATCCGAATTGCGGATCACGCGCTTGACCCGTTGTGAAAAGCCCTTGAGCACGTCATCGCCGGCATCGTGCCCCCAGGTGTCGTTGACGGCCTTGAAGTGGTCGATGTCCAGAATCATCATCGCCAGTGGCCGTCCACGCGCCGTGACCTGTTCGAGCATCGAGGCCAGATGGGTTTCCAGATAACGACGGTTGTTCAGGCCTGTCAGCGCATCAATCAACGCCATTTCGATCGAGGCCTGCACGTCTTCGCGCAGAGCCTCGGTGTAGCGCTTGCGCTTGAGTTGCGTGCGCACCCGCGCCAGCAATTCATTGCGGTCAATCGGCCGCGAAAGGTAATCGTTCACCCCAAGATCCAGACCGCGCAACACCTTCTGGCGATCGTCGAGATCTGCGATGAGCAGGATTGATGTATGGCGTGTGCGTTCGAGTGTGCGCAATTGGCTGCACAAGCGCAGCCCATCGTAATCCTTTAGCCCAAGGCTCACGATCACCAGATCGAAATTACCTTCGGCGGAACGGAAGATCGCTTCCTGCGGCCCCGCTTCCACTTCCACAACATGGTGGACCGACAGCGCCTTGTGGATGCGTTCGGCCGAACTGGCGCGATCATCGACCACCAGAATGCGGCCGTTGTGGCCCTCGTCCTGAATGGCTGTAACGAGCGAGTTTGGCACGCCAAGCGCGGCCGACGTCATGGCGCGCGTACGCAATTCATCGACCGACTGCTTGAGCCGCGACAGCGAACGCACGCGCGCAATCAACGCGATTTCGTCCACGGGTTTGGTCAGAAAATCATCGGCGCCCGCGTCAAGGCCCCTGACCCTGTCGGCCGGCTGATCCAGCGCCGTCACCATGACAACCGGGATATGCGCTGTTGCGGGATCGGTTTTGAGCCTGCGGCAGACCTCAAAGCCATCCATGCCGGGCATCATCACATCAAGCAGTACAATATCGCATTGGCCTTCCTTACAAATGGCAATCGCCTGCGGACCATTGGTGGCCTGCATCACGTCAAAATATTCCGCCATCAGTCGCACTTCCAGCAACTTGATGTTGGTCAATATATCGTCAACCACCAATACCCGAGCGGTCATTTGCACGCCTCTTTACGCAGTACGCAATGTTCCAGCTAAACCTGCCGGAACTTACTTATCATCAAGATAATTCCGGACCGTTTCGACAAATTTCGCGACAGAAATCGGTTTGGACAAATAGGCCTCACAGCCACCCTGGCGAATCTTCTCTTCGTCGCCCTTCATGGCGAACGCTGTAACCGCAATCACGGGAATGTGACGCAGCGCGTCGTCATCCTTGATCCATTGGGTAACCTGAAGGCCGGAAACTTCCGGCAGCTGGATATCCATGAGAATCAGATCCGGCATGTGCTGGCGTGTCAGTTCAACAGCCTCCACCCCGTTGCGGGTCTGTATGGTGTTGTAGCCATGGGCTTCCAGCAGATCGTTGAAGAGCTTCATATTCAGCTCGTTATCTTCCACGATCAAAACGGTCTTGGGCATCAGGATTCCCGACTGGAGCAATCTTGCATTGAACGTGACAAGAGCGCCCTGTTATTGTGAATACCAAATGACCTTAGACCACGAACATTTACGAAATCCGAATCTAATCGGCGAGTTTGCCCATGGTTATCGAAAGCTTTCGAAAGAAAATCCCCGGTCCGGAAAGCGCGACCGCACTGGCGATCGACACGCTAGGCAAGCTGGCGGCAGATCCGGACAAACTGTCTGGTTTCCTTGCACTTAGCGGCATAGGGCCAGACAATCTGCGCGTGGCCGCCAAGTCACCCGGCTTTCTGCAGGGTGTGCTGGATTTCGTGTGCGCCGACGAAATGCTGCTGCGCGAGATTGCCGCCAGCCTCGACCGCACGCCAGAAGACATCGACCGCGCGCGGATGATTCTCGCGGGACCGCCACCTGACTGGGGGGCGTAATGGCTGACCCTGCGGCTGGAAACAGATTGCTATGCCGGGATTGCCTTCACACAGGCCCGGCGGCCCCCAGTCGCTGCCTACAATGCGCTTCGCCACGAATCGTCAACCATGATGAACTTGAATCCCTTGCCATCGCCCACATCGATTGCGATGCTTTTTACGCGGCCGTCGAGAAACGCGACAATCCAGCACTGCGCGACAAGCCTTTGATCATCGGTGGCGGCAAGCGTGGCGTCGTTTCCACCTGCTGCTATATCGCCCGCACCTTTGGTGTGCGCTCGGCAATGCCCATGTTCAAGGCGCTCGAACTTTGCCCCGGCGCCATTGTCATCCGCCCGGATATGGCGAAATACGTGGCCGTCGGTCGGCAGGTGCGCGCCAGGATGCTCGATCTCACACCGCTTGTGGAACCCATTTCGATCGACGAAGCCTTTCTCGATCTGACCGGAACAGAGTTGCTGCATCGGGCCAGCCCCGCGCTGGCGCTGGCGCGTTTTACGCGCGATGTCGAAAAAAATATCGGCATCAGCGTCTCCGTCGGCCTCTCCTATTGCAAATTCCTCGCAAAGATTGCGTCCGATCTCGACAAGCCGCGCGGCTTTGCCATGGTCGGCAAGGCGGAAGCCAGAAGCTTTCTGGCGTCAAAGCCTGTCGGCCTTATCTGGGGCGTCGGCAAGGTTTCTCAGGAACGTCTCGCGCGCGAGGGTTTTCGCAACATCGGCGATATTCAGGCGCGCGAGGAAAACGACATGCTGCGCTTGCTCGGCGCCGAAGGCCAGCGCCTGTGGCGCCTCGCCAATGGCATCGACACACGCAAGGTATCGCCCGAACATGAGACCAAGGGCATATCGGCGGAAACAACCTTCGAGACAGATCTGGCCTCCAGCGAAGACCTCGTGCCTATCCTGCTGGCGCTCAGCGAGAAAGTCGCAGGTCGGTTGAAAACCCAAGGCTTTGCGGGAACAACTGTAACGCTGAAACTGAAGGGCGCGGATTTTACCCAGCGTACACGGGCGCGCACGCTCAATGAGCCGACACAATTATCACGCCGCATTTTTGAAGCCGCGCGTGAACTGCTGCTGAAGGAAGCCACGGGCACGAAATTTCGCCTCATTGGCGTTGGCATGTCTGGCCTTTGTGATCCCGCCGACGCGGATCACGGCGATCTTGTCGACACCAATGTCGGCAAGGAGAAAGCAACCGAAGCGGCAGTCGATGCGCTACGCGCCAAGTTCGGCAAGGATGCAGTTATGAAGGGACTGATGTTTGGCGCAGCCGCAAAAAAGCGTCCTGCGCAATAACAACTTCGCAAACTACTTCCCGGCTTCACACGGCGTAGCCTTCAGCGCTTCGTATTTCGACACTTTTCCGCCAAGCACAAAATCCCCGTAATCCAGCTTGAGATTGCTGGACACGCCGTTCTCCCACATTTCAAAGGTGAGGGTGTACATGGGTGCGCCATCGGATTTTTCGCGCTCGAAATAGCTCGTTACTACTGGCCAGCGTTTCATGTCTTTCATGCCTTCGGCCTTTTCAGCCTCGTCCTCTGCGGGCTTTTTCATTTCGCGGCCAATGATATTGAGCGAATGATAGATCTTTTGACCATCGCCCGAACCATCATAGGCGTTCATTTCAAGCGTCATTTCGCCTGCACGCGCAGCCGCCAGTCCCATCAACGTTTGTTGCACGGGAAAGTACGCAACTACATCGAGATCGCTTTTAGACGGTACCGGATTTTTCAGATTGATGGATAGCGCATCGCTGGCCCGCTCCGCGCTGCCCTCAATGAGTTTGGTCCGATTGCCATCGGACAATGTTTCAATGCGAAATCGAAACGTCTTGCCGTCGCCCGATTCAAAAGTTGTCGAACGTGTATCAAGCACCTGGCTTTTGCCTTCAGGCGACACGAGCTCTGTCGCCTGGCGAAAGTTCACCGTATAGCCTTCACAGGCATTTCCATTGAATTCATAAACGATCCGCCCGCGCGCAGACGTCGGCGCATCGCTGCCCTTGCTTGATAGCAAGCTCAATTCATAGGTAGCCCGGTGCGGCGCAAGAGGAACATCAGCCGCCTGCGCCGGTCCCGCGCCACACGCGAGCGCGCCCAAAACGGCGATGGCAAGATTATTCCTCGAACATTTGAACATTACAGACTCCGGCTGGTGACTATCTCTACTCCGATTCTCTCATGGCGAAATTAGGGATACAAGATTTTGGGTCACGGGAACGGTTTCGCCGCAAAATTGGCGTCCTGCCAAAACCCGCCTAAACTTCCCGCACAAGGAGAAAACCCATGCCCACACCAGAAGCTCGCCTGAAACAGCTCGGCATCGCGCTTCCGCCCCCGGCTGCCGCCGTCGCCAATTATCTGCCCTTTGTCATCACAGGCAATCTGCTGGTCATCTCGGGCCAATTGCCCTTTAGCGCGGACGGCAAGATCGCGCCGGGACACAAGGGCAAACTCGGCCTCGATATTTTCAATGAGGCCGGGCAAGAAGCCGCCCGCCTGTGCGCCATCAACATTCTTGCTCAGGCCAAGGAGGCTGCAGGGTCATTGTCCAACATTCGCCGCTGTGTGCGCCTTGTGGGCT
This sequence comes from Rhizobium sp. Q54, assembly GCA_945901195.1. GTDB lineage: Bacteria > Pseudomonadota > Alphaproteobacteria > Rhizobiales > Beijerinckiaceae > Terripilifer. The sequence goes on along the minus strand of CAMDKB010000265.1, from coordinate 1,092 downwards.
ATGTCAACGCCGGCCCGAAATTTCAGGCCATTCCGGCTGTCGTCAATGGCGCATCCGATTTCATGGTCGCTGTGCTGGGCGAAAAGGGCAAACATGCCCGTGCCGCCATTGGCGTAGCTGAACTGCCACTCGACGCAGCCGTGGAAGTGGAGGCCATGTTCGAGATCGAAATAAAATGAGTGCCGTGCGCCCCGCCTGGCTCATCGCCCGCCCCATCGCCCATCGTGGCCTGCATGATCGCGCCCAAGGCGTAATCGAGAATAGCGTCAGCGCTGCGCGGCAAGCGATCGCCGGAAATTACGCTATCGAATGTGATGTTCAGATTTCAGCTGACGGAGAGGCCATGGTGTTTCACGACGCGACGTTGGAGCGGTTGTGTGATGAAAAGGGGCGCGTGGATGCGCAGTCCGCCGCAAGCCTTTCGCGAATCGCCCTGCGCGGCAGCGATGATGCGATCACTCCCCTGCCACGTTTCCTTGAATTGATCGGCGGACGGGTACCGTTGATAGTCGAAATCAAGAGCGAATTTGCAGAGGATTTGAAACTCGCCGAACGCACGGCGTGCCTCGCGGCTGCTTACAATGGACCTGTTGCCCTGAAAAGCTTCGATCCGGGCATCATGGCGCATCTGCAAAAAAACCGCGGCACCTTGGGCCTTTCGCACATCCCCCTCGGCATGATTGCAGAGGCCCATTTTGATCATGAGGAATGGAATTTCCTGCAGCCGCAGGAGAAGCACGCCCTCGCCAATTTCCTGCACTGGCAGGACACGCAGCCCGATTTCCTCTCATACCATGTGAATGATTTACCTCACGCTGTGCCGCATCTCTTGCGCCGCGCCATGGGCCTGCCCGTAATGACTTGGACCGTGCGGAGCGCAGAACAGCGGGCAAGAGCTGAAGCTTGGGCCGATCAGATGGTGTTTGAGGGGTGGCTGCCGCGAGGCGGCAAGTCATCTTATCCTTGAGCTCAAAACAAGATCACTAGGGCCTGTCGTCATTTAAGGGATTCGCAAATCAGTGAAAGCGTGATTCATGGGGAGCCTTCCTGAAGGAGGCTTGTGATGGAACGCCATGCTTTGCGCGACGATCA
>CAMDKB010000264.1 GCA_945901195.1 Rhizobium sp. Q54 | reverse complement strand
GCAATTCGTCGCGGTACGTCCCAAGCCGAGCATGAAAGTAAGACTTTTTGTAAGACCGTCTTGCCTAACAAAATTAAAAATAACGCAATTTCAGATATTTAATTAAATAAATGGCAGGAGTGGAGGGACTCGAACCCGCAACCCTCGGTTTTGGAGACCGATACTCTAACCAAATTGAGCTACACTCCTGCATGCGCGAAAACGGGGCAGACGCCACCGGTTCCCGCGACGGCCCTATTTACGCCGAACCGTTTTTTCCTGCAAGCCGGAATTGACCGGTTCGAATTGACCGGTAGGTGAGTGACAAATCAAAGCGCCTGCGTGATAAACACGCCATGCAGGATGTCGGGCGTCGATTGGTCTTTTATGTGGGTGGGTTCGATCCTCGCGGGGCCGCCTACTACCATGGCCTGTATGTGCGAGAAGCCGCGAAGCAGGCTGCAGTCAACGGGATGTCGATTGAGGTCGGGCCGCGCAAACGCGCCGGTCGGCTTGTCAGCCACTGGCAGGTCCACGCCAAAGATGCCGCTGGAGAGGTCGAGACAGATTATTGCTACCTCCATTGGGATGATATCGTCCGGGCACGGTGGGCGAAAAATCCGCTTGCGGTTTCTTCCCAGGCGCTGGCTGCATTCTGGTTCATGGTTCGGACGGGTGCATGGAAGCGCTTCTACCGGCTCTCCTGGCCCTTCGCGTTGACGGCGGCGTATCCGTTTCTGCAGATGGTGTGACATTGCTCGCCGCGACCGTCGCCAGCCTGTCCGTATACGCGCTAAAAGGAACTCGCCGATCAGATCGCCATGCTGTTTCTGGCAGCCCATGAAACTTCCGCCTCGGCACTGTCCTGGGCGACCTATCTGATTGCCGCGCAACCGGCGATTCAGGAGCGCATGCATGCGGAAGTCACGGCAGTGATGGGCCAGGATGCCCCTCAATTTCAGCACATGAAGCGTCTGACGCTCACGCGCGATGTGTTCCGCGAAACATTGCGGCTCTATCCCTCAGTGCCTTTTTTCACGCGCGAAACAACGCGCCGCGAAAAAATGCGCGACAAGGTGATTGAAGCTGGATCACTGCTCATGCTGTCGCCATGGCTCAGCCATCGCAGCGAAATTCTGTGGGACAAACCGCACGTGTTCGATCCTGATCGTTTTGACCGGCCCGAAACGCAGGAAAGTGTTCGCAACGCATATTTTCCCTTCAGCGCAGGCCGCAGGGTCTATCTTGGCGCAGCCTTCGCCTTGCAGGAAGCGGTGCTCATACTCGCGGTCATCGTGCGAGATTACAAGCTGGAAGTCATTGAAGGCGATATGCCCATGCCCTTGGCCCGCGCTACAATCCAGACCTATGGCGGCATTCGCGTTAGACTGACGCGCCGTCAGAAGCCCGGCGTTACCAAGGCTGCGTGAAACGGCGGACTGATCTCACAAAGGCTCCACACGCACCGCCGTGCCGTAACACAGCACTTCGGTTATGCCTGCCATGATTTCAGTCGCGTCATAGCGCATCGCGATGATCGCGTTGGCGTTGCCCTGTCCTGCATGTTCGACCATGTGATCGAAGGCTTCCTGACGGGCGTTTTCTGCCAGGGTGACATAAACCTGGATCCGCCCGCCCAAAATGGCGGCAAGCCCGCCGATAAAATTGCCGACAACAGAGCGGGAGCGAACAGTGATGCCGCGCACCATGCCCAGATGCTGGACAATCCGATAACCGGCTATTTCATTGGAAGTGGATACAAGCATAGCGAACCTCAATCTGAATGAGCCTTTCCATTACCATGCCAATGCTTTTGATTGTGTGACCTTTCACACGGCAAGACTGACCAGGAAAATCAGGCTTCAACCCTTCTCCCACGCCTCAACCATCTTCCTGCGTTGCACCGCATCGGGCATCACGCCAACCCCTGCGTCAACATTGTCACGCGCATGTTCTGGTTTCCCCGTACCGGGAATGACACAGGTAACTTCGGGATGGCCAAGCAGATATTTCAAGAAAAACTGTGCCCAGCTGGATGCGCCGATTTCGGCTGCAATGCCGGGCAACGCGCGGCCTTTAGTCTTGCCGAACAAGCCGCCGCTGCCCAGCGGGCGATTGATCAACGTCGCCGCTCCGCGCTCGGCAACTACGGGCAGCAATCTCTGTTGAGCCGCGCGCTGCCCGATGGAGAAGGCAAATTGCACAAAGTCGATTTTCTCGCTTCGCAAGATCGCCGTGAGATCGTCGAGCGCAGCATCGGTGTAATGCGTGATGCCAATATAACGGATGCGACCCTCGTCTTTCCACTTGCGCAAGGTCTTCAGATGCACCTTCCAATCCAGCAGATTGTGAATTTGCATGAGATCAATCACCGGCGCCTGCATCTTGGCCGATGAAGCCTGCATCTCGCGAATGCCCGCAGCTTCTCCACTCGTCCAGACTTTCGTCGCGACAAACGCCTTGTCGCGCGCCTTCATTTCACCCAGCAATGTACCGGCCACGGCTTCCGCCCGCCCATACATCGGAGAAGAATCCACAACCTTGCCGCCAGCCTCGAAAAGAATTCGCAGCACTTCCTTGCGTGGATCGAGTTCCGCACGGCTATTGCCGATATCAAACGTCTGCCATGTTCCGACGCCGACGACCGGCAGCGCCTCGCCGCTGGAGGGGATAGGCCGTGTGAGCATGACAGCGCCGTTCCTAACCAGATGTCGCGCCGCCCTCTATCAGCGCCAGCACCTTGGCCGGCGTCATCGGAAGCGAACGCGGGCGGATGCCGATGGCATTTCCAATCGCGTTACCGATCGCGCCCATCGCCGGTGTCAACGGCACTTCGCCAACACCGCGCAGACCATAGGGATGTTTGGGATTGGGCACTTCGACAATGACGGTGTCGATCATCGGCACATCCGATGCGACCGGCATACGATAATCCAGAAAGCCTGGATTTTGCAGGCGTCCATCATCACCGAAGATATATTCCTCATTGAGCGCCCAGCCAATGCCTTGAACAGCCGCGCCCTGGTATTGCCCTTCCACCTGCAACGGACTGATCGCCTTGCCGGCATCCTCGACAATTGTGTAGCGCTTGACTGAGGTCAGCCCGGTTTCCTTGTCGACTTCAACATCGACAATATGCACGGCAAAACCCGGCCCGGCGCCGGTAACATTCATCTCCGAATGTCCAGCAATGGCGCCCATCGTATAGGTAGTTTTCGCAGCAATGTCCTTCATCGACAGCGGCTCGAAATTCCCCACATTGGAGCTGGCCGGACGGCAATGCCCGTCTTCGAAGATGACCCCTTCTTCCGGCACATTCCAGATTTTCGCCGCGCGGCTGCATAGTTCGGCTATGATCTTGCGCGCCGCGTCGATCACGATCATGCCGCTGGAAAATGTCGTACGGCTGCCCGCAGTCACGCGATTATAGCCCAGTGAATTGGTGTCAGCGAGCATCGACCGCACCCGATCCACGGGAATGCCGAACTCTTCAGCCGCCATCATCGACATCGACATGCGCGAGCCCGCAACGTCGGCAGTGCCCAGGATGATGTTGACCGTGCCATCTGGCGCAAGGTTCATCGTACCCGTCGTCTCACCACCACGATTGAACCAGAAGCCACAGGCAATACCGCGCCCCTGCCCCGTGGGCACAGGTGACTTGTAATGCTCGCAGTTTTTGGCAGCCTCCAGCGTCTCGACAAATCCAATGCGATTGAAGGTCTCGCCATAGATGGTCTTGTGGCCTTCGACGATAGCGTTTTTCATACGAAAATCGATTTCGTCCATGCCAACCTTGCGTGCAAGCTCGCTGACGCAATCCTCGACGCCGAACACAACCTGCGGCACACAGGGCGCGCGGAATGAACTGACCTTCGGCCTGTTGGACACAACCTCATGGGAAACGGTGCGAACGTTTTTCAGTTCGTAGCGCGTCAACATGGCCTGTGGTGCGTTGGTGAACGCCGAACCGGTATACGGGCCGGTCTGGAAGATCAGATTGGAATCAACGGCGACGATCGTTCCATCCTTCTTGCAGCCCATTTTGATGGTCGACTGGGTGCCCGACACGGGCCCTGTCGCGCGCAAAACTTCGCTTCGTGTCAATGTCATCTTCACGGGGCATTTGGCCTTGCGTGAGAGAACGATGGACAACGGCTCAAGATAAAACGTCGTCTTGCCGCCAAAGCCGCCGCCAAGTTCCGATTGCTGGATTCGGATCTTGGAAGAATCAATCTTCAGGATTTCCGTCAGGCGGTCGCGATAGACCCACGGCGCCTGGGTGCAGCACCAAAGATCGACCTGACCGTCATCAGAATAATTCGCAATACAGGACTGCAACTCGATATAGCCCTGATGCATGGGCTTGGTGTCGTAGGTATGCTCGACGATGAAATCGGCTTCCGCAAAGCCCGCAGCCACGTCGCCAATCGCGAGCACGCTGCGCTCCACCACATTGGTCGGCTTTTCGGCGTCTGCCCCCTTCGCGCCTTTGGTGCGCATGTAATCATGCAGGATCGGCGCATCAGGTTTCATCGCCTCGACGGGATCGATGACGTGCGGCAACAATTCATACTGTACGTCGATCAGCTTTAACGCCTTTTTGGCGATGGATTCACTTGTGGCGGCAACGGCTGCGACGGGATGGCCCTCCCAATAAACTTTTTCGCGCGCCATGGCGATGCGTGTCATGTCGCCTGCGCCGCTGCCTGGCTTGATCTCGGGAAAATCATCACGCGTGATGACAGCCTTCACGCCCGGCAGCGCAACGGCCTTCGATATATCGATGCTTTTCAGCACCGCGTGGGGATGAGGAGAGCGCAAGACCTTGCCAATCAGCATCCCCGGCAGAAAAGCGTCGGCGGCGAATTTCGCACGGCCCGTCACCTTGTCAAAACCATCATGCTTGACCGGCGAAGTCCCGACGATCTTGTATTGCCTGTCCGGGTTGAAACCGGGCTTTTCGAGAATTGTCGCCATCGCTCAGGCTCCTCTCATTTCGGTAGCGGCGGCCATAACCGCACGAATGACCTTGTCATAACCTGTACAGCGGCAGAGATTGCCGGCCAGCCAGTAGCGCACTTCCATTTCAGACGGATCAGGATTTTTTTCTAGCAACGCACGCGCCGCCACCAGGATGCCGGGTGTGCAGATACCGCATTGCAGACCATTCAGTTCAAGGAATTTCTGCTGCAACGGATGCAGCGTATCTCCCTTCGCCATGCCTTCGATCGTCTCGATCTTCTTGCCTCCAGCCTCGACGCCAATAACGAGACAGGAGCACACAAGCCGGCCATCGAGCATCACGCTGCAGGCGCCACAATCGCCTGTCGCACAGCCCTCTTTCGTGCCGGTGAGCATGAGATTGTCGCGCAATACATCAAGAAGGCTCTGCTGCGGTTCGCAGAGAAAATCATATTCGTCGCCATTGACGCTGGTCGTAACGTGATATTTCTTGCTCATGCTACATGCCTCGCCCGTTCCAGCGCCTTTTGGGCAACCCTTTTCGCCAGCACTCTGGCCATCTTGATCCTGAATTCTTTGGTGCCGCGTTTGTCATCAATAGGACGGCAGGCAGCCGCCGCGGCGGCCGCCATTTTATCGATCGCAGCAGCATCGACCTTTGTTCCAATCAATGCGTCTGCGCATTCCTTCACAATCAAAACTGTCGGCGCAACGGCGCCAATCGCTACGCGGGCAGCCGTGCACACGCCTGCGCCGTCGAGTGTCAGGTTAACAGCAACACCCACTACGGCGATGTCCATTTCCGTGCGGGGCGTGAAGCGCAAATAGGCATCGCCAGCGTTTCGAGGCCGCGCGGGCAGGAAGAAACTCTCGATGATCTCGCCCTTGGCCAGCGATGTCTTGCCCGGACCAATAGGGATTTGTTCAACCGGCACGTCCCGCGCGCCATTCGGCCCAACCACATGGGCCATTGCGCCTGCGGTCACCAGTGGCGGCACGCTATCAGCGCCCGGCGAAGCATTGCAGAGATTGCCAGCCATGGTGGCGCGGCCTTTCACCTGAATGGAGCCGATCAGTTTTACGCCATCAATCAGGCCTGGCCATGTGGCGCACAGCGCCGCATGTTCCATCATCTCCATCCCGCTGACAGTCGCGCCAATGCGAAAACCGCCTTTCTCTGCCTTGATTTCGCGAAGCCCGGGAATGTGCTTGATGTCGAGCAGCAATTCCGGCTCGATCATATCCATTTCCATCTGAACGATAACATCAGTGCCACCGGCCAATATGCGCGCCGGCCCGCCAGCGGCCGCCAGCAGTTTTATCGCGCTGGCCAAACTATCGGGCGCTTCATAACGAAGTTCGGACATTTTCACTCCCCAGTTTTCACGTTGACGCCATCATGGCGCAAAATTTCGGCTTCGACAAATCAGCCTGCTCATTTCAGCATGAGGGAACCCAGTCCTTTGACAATGCGCATTTCACCCAGCTTTGGCTGCAACGCTTTCAGGCACGCCCAGATGGTCGCCTGATTGGAGTTCACCACCGGCTTGCCGA
>CAMDKB010000263.1 GCA_945901195.1 Rhizobium sp. Q54 | reverse complement strand
AATCTCAATCTGGCCATCCAAGACCCAGCACGCACAATATGAAAAAGTGTGGCTCGGGAAAAAGACAGCCTCAAGGGTGCTCGCTACGCTCGCATCGCCGCTGGCGACTTGCGCCCTTGACCCTGTCCGTTTCCCCAGCCCTTAACTCCGTCATATCATCTATGCATCGCTGTTGCACTTCGGAGTTGAATTGGCGCAAAAAGTAAAAAAGGAAAGCCGACTTACAAAATTATCGAAGTGCTAAAGTTTGTACCTACCAATCCAGAAATTCAAGCGTCGTTGTTCGTATGACCGCGATGAATTTTTCAGAAACAGATAGAGTTGCCCGATAACAATTCAATTATGTGGAAGTTTTCGCAAGTCTAGGTCTTGGATCCAAACTACCTTTTTGAGCGAGATGAGTAGAGCTTGCCTCGAATTGACTTCACTTCAATTGTTTCATCCCAAGAATCTTCGCGGCCGCAGCCACCTGTTCGGTTTGTCGCTTCACTGATGCCGCCAGCTCTTCCGGGCCGCCGGGTAACGCCACTTGCCCCGTGGCGGCAAGCCTTTCGGCGATTATCGGATCTGCCATGACGGCAACGACGTCAGCGCCGAGCTTCTTGCGCACGTCCAGCGACAGCGCCTTTGATCCGAACAAGCCCACAAGCCCTTCCAGTTCAAGCGCCGGAAATCCAGCTTCAGCGGCTGTTGGAACATCGGGCAGCATGGACGCGCGCTGACGCCCGCCCTGCACAATCAGTTTCACCTTGCCGCCCTGCACCGAAGCCTGTAGCCCCGCATACGAAGCGAACATCACCTGTAGCCGTCCCTCCGCAAGGTCGGCAGGCGCCTGCACGATATCGCGATAGGGAATTTTCGGAATGTTCAGATTTTCACCCTTGATGAAACCATCGAAAAACAATTCGGATATGCCTTGCGGGACTGCCGAATTGAGCTTGCCCGGTGCGCCTTTAACGCGATCCACAAAATCTTTCACGCTATTGATGTTCTCTGCGACCGGCACCGCCAAAGTCATTACGGTCGCTGAATAGCGGGCAATCGGCAAGAGATCGCGGTCCATATCGTAGGGAAGTTTTTCACGCGTGTAGGGATGCGTGGTGAATGACCCCGTGCCCGCGAAAATCATCACGTGGTCATCATTTGCGCCGAGAAAAGCGCTGACGGCCATAAGTCCGTCTGCGCCCGGCTTGTTTTCCACGACAACAGGCTTGCCCCAACGTTGCGCCAGCTTGTCGGAAATCAGTCGTGCCCCAATGTCGGCGCCTGAACCTGGACCGAAAGGGATAAGAAATTTCACGGTGTGTTGGGGGAAAGACTGCGCCCGGCAAGGCGCAACGGACAGCGCCATCAACGCAGCGGCGGCAAAACAAACTGAACGAAGTCTCATAAGCCCCTCCCAGGGTTTGTGGTGCCATCCCGGAACGCACCAGCGACCGGGACGGCAATTTTCTCAGGCCTTAAGACGTGGAAACATCTTTTCAGCATTCAGATATTCGATCGCTTTCAGATCCGCATCGCTCAACCCGTTCGAACGCAGACCGTCGAGATTATAGGCGGAGGTCACGTACGGATAATCCGAGCCAAACATGATCTGAGAAACCGGCGCGAACTTGAGCAACGAAGCCATGGTCGGCGGCAGCGAAGCATTGGCCGTCTCGTAATAGAGCCGCTGGAATTCGGCCATGACTCCGTTGGGTGCCACTTCCTTGATGTTCTTCAGGGCCGTTCGCGTGAACCATTCCACGCGATTGGCGATGAAGGGCAGCATACCCCCGGATTGCGAGATGATCCACTTGATATTGCGATATCGCGCGAGCGTGCCATTGATCAGCAGGCTCAGCACCGTGCGCGTCGAATCCTGCGGATATTCGATCCAGGATTCCGGTACGCCCGGCACGATATTGCCACAGCAGATCGGCGATATCGGATGGAAATAGACGATGGCGTTACGCCGGTCGAGTTCGGCAAAGACCGCGTCAAAGGCCGGATCGCCCGGCCATTTGTCGCCGAAACTGGTCATCATCTCGATGCCGTCGGCGTTCAGAGTATCAAAGGCATATTCAATTTCCTTCAGTGTGCCCTCGACGTCATTGCCAGTAACATAGGCAAAGAGCCCGAGCTTGGCTTTGTTATCGCGAACGAGCTGCGCGCCCTGTTCGTTGATCCGGCGCATGATCGTGCGGGCTTCTTCGGGCTTCATCGAATAAATGTTGAGGGGCATGGTCTGTAGCGACAACACGCTTTGCTCGACGTTGTTCTTGCCCATTTCGTCGAACATCACGCTCGGCGTCCAGCTCTTGCCGAACGGCGCGAGGCGTTGCTCACTTGCCGCATAGGCCTTGTAGGCGTCCGGATAGTAATGGTGATGCACGTCGATGACACGACGCTTGCCCTGCGCACGAGCCGGCGCAGAACTGATCGTGGGGGCGGCAAGCGCTGCGCCAGCTGCGGCGAAACTTTTCAGGAAACCGCGCCGCGACAGCCCCTCGCAGCAGGGTCCGACACATTGAATAGACGGCATGCTTGCCACGTCGCTCGCGAAAAACCTCGACATTTTGCCTCCCAAAAAATTGTCTGCGGCGCACCGCAGTCGTTATTCAATCTTCAATTCCCCGCCGGCCGCGAGAGCGCCGATTCGTTACCTTCCGATCGCACGGTTATAATAGGTCAAATCAACATATTTTTCGACTGCCCCCATCTGCTTTTTGGGTTCGCCATATTTATCGCGCAGGACAAAGACTTGTTTGTCCTGCGCGATATAGATCGGCACCGCGCTGGCGCCTGCAAACAGATTGACGTTGATGGCGGTGCGGCCTTGTGCGTTCGCGCCCGTGGCCGCGAACACAAGAAAGCTTACGGCGACGGCAAAATGCTTTCTCATGATGATCCTCAGGTTGAGAGCGGGCGCAATGACGCCTATCCCGCGCGGTAAGCGTCAGGTTCGTCGGCGATCACGGGATTACGCAATATGCCAACGCTTGTGATTTCGACTTCCACTGTATCGCCAGGCTTCATATGAACAAGCCCGGGCACCTTTATCGGTCCGTATTGCTTGCTGATATCCGCGCCTTCTGTGTCGCCGGCGGCGGGAGGCAAGGCGCCCGGCGTACCCATGCAGATGGCGTCGCCCGGTTGCAGATGTGTGCCCTTGGACAAGTACGCGATCGTCTGTTCGACATTGAACAGCAAATCGCTCATCGAGGTGCGCTGGCGAACAACGCCGTTCAATCGCGTGACCAGTTCGCTCTGCTGATAGTTGGGCACTTCATCTGTAGTTATGAGGAAAGGCCCGTAACTGCCGGACTTTTCAAAATTCTTGCCAAGGCCGAATTGCCGGTTCTGGCTTTGATATTCGCGGATCGATCCTTCGTTGCAGACGGTAAAGCCCGCAACATGTTCCATTGCCTTGTTCAGCGGGATATGCCGGCCGGGCTTGCCGATCAGCACCATCAGTTCGCCTTCATAATCATAGGCGCGCGCAACACTGGGTGGCGGGCACACGAGCGGTTGCATATGTCCGACAAAGGAACGCGCATGACGCATGAACATGTGCGGAAATTCGCGCGACGTGGTGAGGCCCGTTTCATCAATGTGTCGCTTGAAATTCAATGCCAGCGCCCAGAGCGCATTGGGCGTCGAAAGCAGCGGCAGATAGGTGATCCCGTCGAAAGCTTGCCGGGCCGCGGAGGCTTTGGCGGCAGCTTCCGCGCGATTCAACCCATCCGGCATTTTCATGAGCGCAATGAGATCGCCGGGCAGATCAGCGGCCGCTGCTTTCAGCGGCACAAACTCCCCGTCGTTGACAGCAACACCCAGCGCCCGCGCGCCCAGCCCCTGCGCGCGCTTGTCATCATATTGAAATATGCGCACGGCCCGCCCCCTTATTCGGCTGCGGCCGCTTTGGTTTCGCCCTGTTCGGCACGAATGAGCTCTGCAAGTATGCGGCGCGCTCGCACGGCTGGAATATCCGGTTCGATGGAGACCGGACGAAGCGCCATAATGTCGGTTACCGCGCCCATGTTGCGTTGCTGCGCCTCGATCATCGGAATATCTTCTGTGCTGAAGATGCGCTGCACGATTTCGTAAAGTTTGCGGCCGGCTTCCTCGTCGTTCACCCGGCAATTGCGGGCCACCGACCAGAAATAATGGCAGCGCATTTCCGTGGCGGGCGTGACTAGATGCGCATTCGGCAATTTCACGCCTTCATTAATGCTTGCACCGCATTCGGTAGCGCCGAGATCGAAATTCATGTTCGAGGGCGGCATCCAGCGCATGTTCGAGCGTGCATCGTAGTGTGTTGAAGGCGCCGTCCAGAAGTGCCCGTGCAGCCCATGTTTCTTCACATTGGGTTTCCACCTGTTGGCGACAACTTCATGGCCTTCGACGAAGAATTCGGTGCGGTGCGCATCAACCCCGCCTTCCTGCTGGAACATCGGATGCAGCCATTCCACATGGCTTAGATCGAGCAGGTTATCGACGACAAGCTGATAATTGCCTGCGACGTCGAGATATCCGTAAACAGCAGAGAATTCGTCCGGGCTTTCATTGAAGGGAAAAGCGGGGATTTTCGCAACATCCGCAAGCGCAGGTTCACCCGGCCAGAACCAGATGAAGCCGTAACGCTCATGCACCGGATAGCCTTTGACATGGGCGTTGTTGGGAATTGCCTTGTTGCCGTGCGGGTTCAGCACGCACTGGCCGTCGCGGCCGTAGCGCAGCCCGTGGTAACCGCATTCGATTGTCTCGCCTCGCACCTTGCCCATGGAGAGCTGTGCGAAACGATGGGAACAGCGATCTTCGATGGCTCCCGCTACACCGGTTTCTGTACGGAAGATGACGACGTTTTCATCGAGCAATTGCCGCGCCAGCGGTGTTTCTACAACTTCGGTGGAAAGCGCCGCAGCATACCAGGCATTGCGAAGATAAGTCATGACAGTCCTCCCGGATTGGACGGCTTTTTATCCGTCAATTCATGAAATGTAGCGGGACCGTCTTACCCGGTCAAACCAGCCCACCCGAACCTCATGTCCAAAGCGGCTTCCGCCTCCCAAGTGATGAAGCAAGCCTTGTCACTATGTGTCAGTTCACGCAGCAACAGGGCTACCGTTCGATCGCCAATCCGACATAACGATCAAGCGCAGTCTGATCCAGCCTCAATTCACTCGATCCCGATTCGTAGGCGACCCGCCCACGCTCGATCACGATGGCTTGCCGGGTCATCGACAGCGCGACATCGGTGTGCTGCTCGACCAGGATGAGGCTCATGCCGCCGTCAGTCATCATTTTGGCGATGGCGTCGGTCAATTCATCGACGATCACGGGGGCCAGGCCTTCCAGTGGTTCGTCGAGCAGCAGGACAGACGGGTTGGTCATCAAGGTGCGGCCGAAGGCCAGCATCTGCTGTTCGCCGCCGGACAATTGATTGCCTTTGTTCAGCCGGCGTTCGTGAATGCGTGGGAACAGTGCGTAAATCGTTTCAATATTCCAGCGACCTGGCCGCGATGTAGTTGTGAGATTTTCCTCCACAGTGAGCGTGGGAAAAATCTCGCGTTCCTGCGCCACCCAGCCAAGTCCCGCCAATGCCCGTTTGTGCGCGGGCAGCCGCGTGATATCGCGTCCCTTGAAGTGGATCGAGCCGCTCTTGATGTCGACCAGGCCCATGATGGCCAGCAGCAGCGTCGACTTGCCAACGCCGTTGCGCCCCAGAACCGCGAGGCTTCCGCCTTCCTCCAGGGTGAGCGAAACATCCTGCAGCACGATAGCTTCGCGATAACCGGCGATGAGGTTTTTGATTTCAAGAATGGGCGTGGCCATGGTGCCCCCTTCCCAGATAGACCTCGCGCACACCCGGGTGAATGGCGATTTCAGCCGGTGTCCCCTCCACCAGGATTGCGCCGCTCACCATCACGATGATGCGCGAGGCAAAGCGAAACACCAGATCCATGTCATGTTCAATGAACAGGATGGTGAGATCGGACGACAGGCCTGCGATCACTTCGAACAGGTCTTCGCTTTCATCTTTCGGCACACCGGCGGCGGGTTCGTCGAGCAGGAGGACCTTGGGCCTTGTCGCCAGTGCAAGCGCTATTTCAAGCAGCCGCTGCTGCCCATAGGCAAGCTCGCGCGTGGTCCGGGTCGCGACCTTGTCCAGCCGCAGGGATGTCAGGATCTGCTGCGCCTCGGCGATGGCGTCTGGATAATGGGACAGACCGCGCCACCAGGTGGCCGATTCCCCGCGCCGTTCGCAAACGGCCATTGTGACAGCCTCGATGGGCGTCAGTTGTGCGAACAGTGAATTGATCTGGAACGTGCGCACCAGCCCGCGCTTGACGCGTGTGGCCGGGGTAGCCCGCGTTATATTTTCGCCCGCCAGCAGGATCGTGCCGGAATCCGGGGCCAACATCCCGGTCATCAGGTTGATGAAGGTCGTCTTTCCCGCGCCGTTGGGGCCAATCAGGGCATAGCGTTCGCCTGCGGGCAGATTGAACTCGATCTTGTTGGCGACCAC
>CAMDKB010000262.1 GCA_945901195.1 Rhizobium sp. Q54 | reverse complement strand
AAATAACAAAGAAAACTTGTCGTCTCAACAGCCGCTGCGAAGTCCATTCCATCATGCGCCATCGTCGTGCTCCACCTCAAGAATCAGTGGACCGCGACAGATTCAGCCTTTCACCAGATTGTCACGGACTTCTTCACCCGATTGCCCTGGCAATCCCGTGCTGTCTTGTTGTCAGGAAGCCCCAGTCTGCCCTATGCTGCCTCCATACTGCCGGTAGGGCGCAACCAGCGCCGTGACAAACAATCCGGCAGGCACAAGGAGGACCCCATGGCGACTGTTGATACAGATTTCAATTATGAGACGATCAAGATCGAGCGCGAGGAAGGCGGCATCACTTGGCTGATCCTCAATCGTCCCGACAAACGCAACGCGATGAGCCCACAATTGCATGCAGATTGCGATGACGCCTTGTACCGCCTCGCAACCGACGCCAAGACACGCGTACTTATTCTGACCGGAGCTGGCGATGCCTATTGTGCAGGGCAGGATCTGCGGCTGTTTTTCCGCGGCACTGACAACGCACCGCGCCAACGCTTCGAAGCTGCACAGAATTCACACAGCTGGCGCTGGAGCCGTTTGTCGAAATTTCCAAAGACAACGATCGCCATGGTCAACGGCTTTTGCTTCGGCGGCGCCTTTACCCATCTGATCGGTTGCGATCTGGCCATCGCGGCGGACGAGGCTGTGTTTGGCCTTTCGGAAGTCAACTGGGGCATCATCCCCGGCGGCGTGGTGAGCTGGAATGTGACGCAGGTGATGAACCAGCGCGACGCCATGTATTATTCGATGACTGGCGATCCGTTCGATGGCAAGGTCGCCGCCAAAATCGGCCTTGTGAACTCTTCGGTGCCCAAGAGCGAGTTGCGCGAAGAAACTCTCAAGCTGGCCCGCAAGATGGCTGAAAAGAACACAGCCACCGTGCGCTTCACCAAGGAAGGTATTCGTATGGTCCGCGATATGACAGAAGCCCAGGCTGCTGATTATCTCGCAGCCAAGAGCGACGCGCTTCGCTTCCACGATACTGAAGGAGGCCGCGAAGTTGCGATGCGTCAGTTCCTTGACGAGAAGGTCTTCCGCCCCGGCCTCGGAAATTACATTCGTGAGGATAGCGCGGGACAAAAATCAGCCGCCAAGGGCTAAATGGCTTGCCCTGCCGGACAGGTCGTGAAAAGGACTTGTCCGGCAACCTCTTTCCTAGCCCCGGTAGACACGATTTTTATCCTTCCCTTCGCCATGCGAGAGCCCAAATTCCGGTTCAGGGATTGCCGCATGATGAAACTGGCCGCCGTTATCCCAAAACTACTGCAACCGGTACTGGTCAGTCCGTATTCTGGCCGCTCGTATTCCAGGAGTGGCGCGATTACAGTCGCAGCTGTCTTGTTGATTGGGTCTGTCGATACAGCCTCTGCACTCGGCCCGGATCGCAACAACGAACCTGGAGCACGCCAGCAGCTCGCACAAGCCCCGGTTCCACCACGCCGCCCTGCGCATCTAGAGCAACATAATGCGCCCGTAGAAGCCACCTCAGAGCCTGCGTTGACACCCTCTGCAACGCCGCCACGTCCGGCCATCAAACCGGCAGCACCACCTGCTGCAAGGCCTCAGGACATCCCTTATCATCCCATGACAGAACCAGGCCCCATGGGACCGCGCCGGGCTGCGCTACGCGCCTGCACTGAAGAATGGCAGAAACTCAAGAAGTCCGGTGGTGCGGCAAACAGAACATGGAGGGATTTTTCAATGGAATGCCTGAGCCGGAAGAATTGAAATTTTGAAAATTCGTTTTATCACGCAGGGGTAGAGTCAAAGACCGAACTCACTATGCTGGATCAATCCAGACCGCCATCGGCATAAGTCAGCTCAGGGCAGAAAAAAAATCCCCCGACACGAGATCGTGCGGGGGAAGTTTTGCCTTGGTCTGCAGCGCAGTAATTCGGAAAGTCCGTCTTTGATCCATTTGATATGCGAATGGAAAACGGACCTCCCGGAAAACAGTCTGCAGGCTCGCAGACTTACACTGCAGGAGCAGCAGCCGCGGCCTTGCGGCCCTTTTTAGCGCCCTTCTTGGCACCCTTCTTGGCGCCTTTCTTCGCGCCCTTCTTGGCACCCTTCTTTGCGCCTTTCTTGGCGCCTTTCTTGGCGCCCTTCTTTGCGCCCTTCTTTGCGCCTTTCTTTGCGCCTTTCTTTGCGCCTTTCTTAGCGCCCTTCTTGGCGCCTTTCTTCGCGCCCTTCTTGGCTACTTTCTTGGCGCCCTTCTTGGCGGCCTTCTTTGCACTTTTCTTGCCGGCCTTTTTGCCAGCACCACGCTTCTTAGCTGCCATTGCCATTGAGAGGTCCCCTCTTGATTGACTGCCGGCGAATCAGTTTCATTCCGACATAAGGCGTAATTAGAGTAACTTTGTTAACGACTGGTGCAAGCCCACCTTCGCGGACTCATGCTCTTCAACGCATTTGCAAACGTCCTCTTGATCAATTTCGCAAACAGATTTTTTCAAAATGAAGCAGTTGAATTCCCCTCATACGAACTTCCATCGGGCATGTATCAATCGAACATTTCTTCGCTCCTGGAAACATGTTTTCATCGCGCAAAAACAGCTCAACGAACTCAATAATCACAGGAGACCATATTGCATCTGTGCAGGGCAACTTCAAAAAATTCAAATCAAAACTCTTTGATTTTCAAGCATGATCTCATTCAAATTAAAAACAGATTGCGAAACATTCGATCAAATTTGAATTCGTTCGCCAACAGAAAATCGGGCTCGAACGTGCACTGAAGTTGGGACGCTGGTCATGCCGCACATAACGAAAATTTTTGCTTTATCGAACACCCGGCAACCCGGTTGAGCACGCCTTGATACGGCCATCAACAACGCCCGCAAGAAACCTGTGCATCACGCGAAAAAAATTTTGGAGAACCCTAAAAAAATGCGCTCGCGAAGTGCGCGAAAAATCAAAATCGCGCAACTGGACGTTTTTTACGATCTTGATTCGCAGATTTTAGTCGACGCCAAGCCGCGCCTTGAGCAACGCATTCACCGCTTGCGGGTTTGCTTTGCCACCGGTCTGCTTCATCACCTGACCGACGAACCATCCAAGCATCGCAGGCTTCTCTTTGGCCTGCTCAACCTTGTCCGGGTTAGCCGTGATGACGGCAGCGACAGCAGCTTCAATGGCGCCGGTATCTGTCAACTGTGTCATGCCACGAGTTTCGACGATCACTTTTGGATCGGCATCGCGTCCCTCGTTCCAAACGATCTCGAAGAGATCCTTTGCGATCTTGCCCGAGATTGCGCCTGTCTCGATCAGCTCGACGATCGCACCCAGCTGTTGTGCGCTGACCGGTGATGCACTGATCTCCTTGTCTTCCCGATTGAGCCGGCCAAACAATTCGTTGATCACCCAATTGGCGGCCATCTTCGCATCGCGTCCACGCGCCACCGCTTCGAAAAACTCTGCCGATTCACGTTCCGCCACAAGCACATCGGCATCATAAGCGGACAACCCGTATTCGCTGATGAACCGGGCTTTGCGCGCGTCGGGCAATTCGGGGAGTTCGCGCTTGAGGGCTTCCACATAGGCTTCGTCGAACTCGAGTGGCAGCAAATCGGGATCGGGGAAGTAGCGATAGTCGTGCGCCTCCTCTTTCGATCTCATGGACCGCGTTTCATTTCGTCCAGGGTCATAGAGCCGGGTCTCCTGATCGATCTTGCCGCCGTCTTCGATGATGCCGATTTGCCGCCGCGCCTCTACGTCAATCGCCTGACCAATGAAGCGGATCGAATTCACATTCTTGATTTCACACCGCGTACCCAGTTCAGCGCCTGGACGGCGCACGGACACGTTGACGTCAGCGCGCAGGTTCCCCTTCTCCATATCGCCATCACACGTGCCCAGATAACGCAGGATGCTCCTGAGCTTGCTGACATAGGCTTTGGCTTCATCCCCTGAACGCAGATCCGGCTTGGAGACGATCTCCATCAGAGCTACGCCCGAGCGATTGAGATCGACATGGCTCATCGTCGCCGATTGATCGTGGATGGACTTGCCAGCATCCTGTTCCAGATGCAGCCGCTCGATCCCGACAGTGATCTGTTCGCCTGGCGCAACGTCAACTATAACTTCCCCCTCGCCGACGATTGGACTTTTGAACTGACTGATCTGATAGCCCTGAGGCAGATCGGGATAGAAATAATTCTTGCGGTCGAAGACCGAGCGCCTGTTGATCCTGGCGTTCAATCCCAATCCTGAACGCACGGCCTGCCGCACACATTCCTCGTTGATGACAGGCAACATGCCCGGCATGGCTGCATCCACGAGGGAGACATGACTGTTCTCGGCTCCGCCAAATTCCGTCGAAGCGCCCGAGAAGAGCTTGGACCACGAATTCACCTGCGCATGAATTTCCAGACCGATGACGATTTCCCAATCGCCGGTTGCGCCTTTGATCGGCTTGGCGGAACGCATCGCAGTGCTCATGGTCGTATCCTGGTATTCGACGCCCTGGCGGCAACGGCTGCCGCTTTGCGCAGGCTATAGCACTTATAGGTGTGTCCGCGGCAAGACTTTGTATGAACGCCGCAGGACGGATCAGAAGCGCAATCGGTTCTGCGGGTCAGGTCGAGATCAGGCGCCTGCGGCCAATTCATGAACACTGAACAGGCGCTCCGGATCAGTCCACACCTTGGCTGGCGCCCATCCGGCGCTTCGCGCCAGCGACTGAAATTCGCCGACGCCATACTTGTGAGAGTTTTCCGTATGTACGGTTTCGCCTCGGGCAAAATGAAAGCGATGTCCGTCGATTTCGACATTTTGTGCGCAAAGGCTGACGAGGTGCATCTCGATCCGTCCGGCACTCTCGTTCCAAACGGATTCATGACGGAATTGATTGAGATCAAAATCACCTGAAAGTTCGCGGTTGATGCGGACGAGCAGATTGAGATTGAAAGCCGCTGTCACGCCGGCTGCATCGTTATAGGCAGGCAGCAAGATCACAGTATCTTTCTTCAGATCGACCCCCGCAACAAAGCGTGAGCCCACTCCGAGCAGATCGTTAAAATGCCGGAGCAAGGTGATCGCCTCAGGCCGGGTCAGATTGCCTATCGTCGAGCCGGGGAAAAAACCGAGCGCGGGCGCATCGCGGCAAATCGCCGGCAGGGAAATTAGTCCCGAAAAATCGCCAATCAATGTCTCCACTCGCAAATGCGGAAACCGCGCCTCGATGCGCGCCCGCGCCTCCTCCAGAGCACTCTCCGATACATCGATGGCGACATAGGCGCCAAGTTGAGGCATGGCCTCCAACAGGATTTCCGTTTTTGTGCTGGAGCCCGATCCAAATTCGATCAACACCGTACCGGGCCTGCTCGCCGCCGCAATCTCACCGGCGCAGTTTCGCAAGATCGCCGCTTCGGTGCGCGTTGGATAATATTCATCGAGGCGAGTAATCTCCTCGAACAGGACGCTGCCTCTTTCGTCATAGAAGAACCGGCACGGCAATTCCTTCTGGGTTTTGCCGAGACCGTCGATCACTGCACGCAGAAAATCATGATGTTCGATGCCATGATCCTTGATCGGCGCGGCTGAAAAAAGAACCTCACTCATTGCGCATCGTCCGCCAGACGCAGGCCCATGAACTGCCAGCGTTGATGAGGATAAAAGAAGTTTCGATAGCTGGCGCGCGAATGCCCGTCCGCTGTGACACATGAGGCTCCGCGAAGGACATGCTGATTGACCATGAACTTTCCATTATATTCGCCGACTGCACCCGCCGCCGTGCGAAAACGCGGATAGGGTAGATAGGCGCTGCGGGTCCATTCCCAGACATCGCCAAACATTTGCCTGAGGCCGGTATTGTCGGGCGAGGGAAGTGCACATAACGCGGCGCTTCCCAGCATGTTCCCTGCAGGCGACACCTGAGCCGCCGCGTGCTCCCATTCGAATTCGCCGGGCAAGCGCTTTCCGGCCCAGCGAGCGAACGCATCGGCCTCATAGTAAGATATATGGGTTACCGGCGAAGCTGGCACAACTGGCAGCAGGCCATGCAAAGACATCTGCATCCAGTTTCCATCGCGCTGCTCATAATACAAAGGCGCATCCCAGCCTTCGCGCCGAACATGAGTCCAGCCATCGGACAGCCAGAGCGCCGCATTGGCATAGCCACCATCAGCCACGAACTCAAACCACTCCGCATTGGTCACGAGACGATTGGCTAAACGATAAGGCTCCAGCAGCACATCGTGACGAGGCGTTTCGTTGTCAAATGAAAAACCGGCCCCGTTGTGACCAGCTTGAACAATGCCGCCGTCGAAACGCGACCACGCCAGTGGTTGAGAGACTTCGTGCAAAGGCGCAGAACCTTGCGCGCAATAGGCGGGCCGCAAGGGATTGGCGGCAAAAAGCGCCAGGATATCTGTCAGCAACAACTCCTGGTGCTGCTGTTCGTGATTGATGCCGAGTTCAACGAGTTCAGCTGGGCGGTCTTCACCCGCCTTCGCACAATCCATGAAGCGTT
>CAMDKB010000261.1 GCA_945901195.1 Rhizobium sp. Q54 | reverse complement strand
ACGTCTATCTCAAACGGCGAATTGGACGTGCTTGCGGGACAGTGTCAAAAAGTAACCCTAACCAATTATTGACGAATTGATTCCATATTTGAACGTGAGCATATGTGCCAAGCGTGGAGCGTTAATAATCCAGGCAAGGTACAATATTCCACAGGAAGCTGGACGTTAGGTACTGCAAATCAGGTTGCTGCATTTCAAGCGAAAACGTCATCTTCATCAGTTATAGAGTTAAGGTATCGTCATGGCTCGTCCCTCAGTTATTAAAGTCGTCTCAAGTCTGAAATTCTCTGTTGCCGAAAAGATTGCGCGCGAGGTTGTTCGCATTGCGCGAGAAGAAGAAATGCAGCCGCTTGCGGTGGCTCTTCTGGATAGCGGCGGCCATCTGGTCACATTCAAGCGCGAAGATGGCTGCGGCCCATTGCGGATGAATATCGCCTTCGGCAAAGCTTGGGGCGCCCTGGGCATGGGATTTTCCAGCCGCAAGCTGCGGGACAATCTCGCCGACAGGCCAGCTTTTCAGAATGCGCTTGCCGCCGCCTCTGACGGCCGTTTCATCGCTGTTCCCGGCGGTGTATTGATTCTCAATCCGGCTGGGCTTGCCATCGGCGCAATCGGCGTCAGCGGTGATTCCTCAGAATGCGACGAATATGTCGGGATAGCTGGCATCAGGAATGCCGGCATGACGCCTGAGCCGATGGAGCCTGATCCCAACTGGAAGGGCTGAAATCAAAGCGACGAGGCTTGCTTCATCGTTTTGCCAAGCGTTAATGCGCGCCAGTGGTGATGCGGGCGATGTTTCGATTGACCCATGGGTCAATCCAAACCACCCGGCGAAACCACTCTGGGTTTGGGGTCATAAACCGGTTGCAGCGCGGCAAATTCCGCGTATAAGAACCGCTTCCGCATGCTCCGGCCGGGGGCTGAACGGAGGGTTTTTGATGCATTTGCGTTTGAAAACAGAAACTTGGAAGTTTCGTCCTCCCGTGTCTCCGCCTTTGATTGCGTTCCGTCGTGCCTCTCTCCTCCATTTAAATGGAGTGAACGGCTCGAAGGGCTCCGCGCCGGGCATGTTGAGGAAAAAGAGAGAAAGGCAGACTCATGGCTCTTTACGAGCATATCTATCTTGCTCGTCAGGACGTAACCGCCCAACAGGTGGAAGCGCTGACGGAACAGCTCAAGGCGGTCATTACCGCTGGCGGTGGCAAAATTGGCCGCGTCGAGTATTGGGGAGTCAAATCCCTGGCTTACCGGATCAAGAAGAACCGCAAGGCTCATTTCACGATCATGAATCTCGATGCTCCCCCGGCTGCGGTCGCGGAAATGGAGCGTCAGATGGGCATCAACGAAGACATTCTTCGTCACCTCACCATTCGCGTTGAAGCTCATGAGGACGGCCCGTCTGTCATGATGCGCAAGCGCGATGACAGCGAAGACCGTGGCGACCGCGGTGATCGCGGCGATCGCGGAGATCGGGAACGCCGGCCGCGTCCGCCGCGCCGTCCGCGCGAAGATATCGAACATGGGTCGGATGCCGGCCGCGAGGGAGGATTCTGATGTCAGCTCCAGCCGCCGCAGGCGCACGCCGCCCCTTCTTCCGCCGTCGCAAGAGCTGCCCGTTCACCGGGCCGAATGCGCCGAAAATCGACTACAAGGATACGCGTCTTCTCTCGCGTTATATTTCAGAGCGCGGCAAGATCGTGCCCTCGCGCATCACGGCAGTGTCGGCCAAGAAACAGCGTGAACTCGCCAAGGCGATCAAGCGTGCGCGTTTCCTGGGCATTCTTCCCTACGTGATCCGCTAATCTGGAACCCGAACAGGCTGTCCGGCTTTTCCGGACAGCAGGCTGAGGGGGACTTTGGAGCGCAAGCCCCAATGTTCCCTCTCTAACCGCTCGAAAGGCGGGACAGCTAAACATGATGATGCGCCTTCTCATATCCATCGGTGCGGGCCTTGCTGCTGCTATATTCTTCATCGTTCCGATGAAGGGATCTATGGCGGCTGGCGTCACTATGCTGTTTGCTCCCCTTCCGCTCATGGTTGCAGGGCTCGCATTTGCCCCCTCCAGCGCACTCTATGGCGCTATTGCCGGCGCATTGCTGATCTTCGGCATCATTCACGAATATTATGCGGTCTTCTTCGTCGCCTGGGCTGGCATTCCCGCCTGGTGGCTTACACGGATTGCCTGGCTTGCGCGGCCAGCGAACGAGGGTGAAGAACACGTCGACGGTCTTTTGTGGTATCCCCTCGGCGGATTGGCATTTTCGGCTGCACTGCTGGGAGCTGGCGTTGCTGCTGGTCTCGTCCTGTTCTCGACGCTTTATTTTGGAAGTTACGAAAACTTTCACGGCCAGATGTCGAAGGCGCTTCTCGAATTGCTCGAAGCTGCGTTCAAGGCGCAGGGCGCGCCACGGCTGCCGGAAGATGTCACGCCGCAAGATGTCGCGCGGTATGCAAGTTTCGCGATGCCTCCGGTGCTGGCGGGATGGGCTGCCCTGTCTTATGCCGTCAACTTGTGGATCGCGGGACGTATCACCCACTTGTCAGGCGCGACGAAGCGCCCCTGGGTTGCGCTACCTGAACATCTGCGCATGCCTTCAACTGCAACTGCGGTCATGATGGCGGCCTTCCTGATCTGTATTCTGGAAGGTTTGCCGCGTGCACTTGCGTTGATCGTCATGGCGGCATTGGGAACATTGTTCGCCGTGCAGGGATTTGCTGTTCTGCACGCCATGTCACGCGGCTTTCAATGGCGCAGCTCTATTCTTCTGCCACTCTATCTTACGACCTTTTTCTTCTTTCCCGCGCCTGCTGTGCTGGCTGCGGTCTTCGGTCTTGCTCACGCACTTTCCACACGTGGCCGTGCGGGCTCGAATAATGCCACTATCCCTAAAAGCTGAACTCAAAGGAGACTAATATGGATGTCATTCTGCTTGAACGTATAGCCAAACTCGGCCAGATGGGCGAGACCGTGCGCGTGAAGGACGGCTTTGCCCGCAACTTCCTGCTTCCCCGCGGCAAGGCCCTGCGCGCCACAGCCAACAACAAGAAGTATTTTGAAACGCAGCGCGCTCAGCTTGAAGCACGCAATCTGGAACAGAAGAAGGAAGCCGAAAAGATTCACGCCGAGCTCGACGGCAAGACCTTCGTCGTCATTCGCCAGGCTGGCGAAACCGGCCAGCTCTACGGCTCGGTTGCAACCCGCGACATCGCTGACGCCATCACGGCCGGCGGCATCAGCGTGAACCGCAATCAGGTCGTTCTGATCACCCCTATCAAGAACATTGGCATGCATGCTGTGCCGGTTCATCTGCACGCAGAAGTCGACGCCAAGATCACGCTCAATGTCGCCCGTTCGCCCGAAGAAGCCGAGCGTCAGGCGCGCGGCGAAGCACTCACCACACGTGAGGAAACTTCCATGGACGATCTTGGCCTGGAAGTCGGTGCGGCGCTGGCCGAAGCTGGCGGCGGCGACGACCGGTAATTATCCATCCTGAATGGATTGAAATCGACCCGCACGATTCGCCGTGCGGGTATTTTTTTGACTCACGAAGCACAGCGCCACCGCTTCGACTCGCGTCCGGCGTTGCAGGAGCTGGATCCGCTGATCGTCGGCTCGAGCCAGCATGTTGTGCGCCACAGCGAGCATATTTCGGGCAAGTCTATGCATCCCAAATTGAAGCGGACCGCGTGAAAGACGCCTGAGCGAGAGTCACAAGCCTGCAGGAGCGTCAATAGTCTGCGGAACATTTTAAGGCGGTCTTGTGAACAACTAGGACAACTTCATCGGAAGCGGAATGTGCGCTTCCGTTCCATTCTCCGGCATGCCACAAAGTTGGCGCAACCTGGCGCAATGAACGAATCCTTAGTTTCCAGGTGAGTCGCGTTTCACATCCCAAACCCTAGGGTTTTTATGGCAACCGCTGGTTCATCCGCGGCCCGGCTCGATTTTGCGCCGGGCTCGAAAGACAATGAAATCCCCTACCGGGTCGCGCCTCATAATATTGAGGCCGAACAGGCATTGCTGGGCGCAATTCTGGTGAACAACGAAGCTTATGACCGCGTCTCGGATTTCCTCAAACCTGAGCATTTTTCCGAGGAGCTGCATCGCCGGGTCTACGAGGTAACGAGTCAATTGATCCGGGCTGGCAAGATTGCATCGCCCGTGACGCTGAAGACCTTTCTGGGCGACCACGACCTTGGCGGCATGACAATGCCGCAATATCTCGCGCGGCTCGCATCTGAAGCCACCGCCATCATCAACACCGAGGATTACGGGCGCACCATCCAGGATCTCTCGCTTCGCCGTGCATTGATTCAGATCGGTGAAGATGTGGTCAACGTCGCCTACGATTCCCCGGTGGATGCGAGCCCTCGTTCGCAGATCGAGGAAGCCGAACGGCGTCTGTATGAGATAGCCGAACAGGGCCGCTATGATGGCGGCTTCCAGACATTTTCCAATGCGCTGACAACGGCAATCGATCTGGCTGCAAAAGCCTATGAACGCGATGGCAAACTGTCCGGCATCGCGACGGGACTGAGCGATGTCGACACCAAGCTGGGCGGATTGCAGTCATCCGATCTTGTCATCATCGCCGGACGCCCCGGCATGGGCAAGACAGCGCTGGCCACCAATATCGCCTTCAACATTGCGCGCGCGTATGAATCACGTGTGCGGCCAGATGGTACGCACGAGCCAGTCAATGGCGGCATCGTTGGTTTTTTCTCGCTTGAAATGTCCGCAGAGCAATTGGCTACGCGTATCATTGCCGAACAATCAGGTGTCCCCTCCTATAAAATCCGGCGCGGCGACATCCACGATTCAGAGTTTCACCGCATTTCGGAAGCTGCGCGCGACATGCAGACCGTGCCGCTGTTCATTGACCAGACCGGCGGCATATCCATTGCGCAACTGGTTGCGCGAGCGCGCCGCCTCAAACGCCAACGTGGGCTCGATGTGCTTGTCATCGACTACCTTCAATTGCTCACCGGTTCGCGATCCAAGGGCGACAACCGCGTTCAGGAATTGACCGAGATTACGACTGGCCTGAAAGCGCTGGCGAAGGAACTCAGTGTGCCAGTAGTGGCGCTGTCGCAGCTTTCGCGTCAGGTTGAAAACCGCGACGACAAAAGACCCCAATTGTCTGATCTGCGTGAATCCGGATCAATCGAGCAGGACGCGGACGTCGTGCTGTTTGTCTATCGCGAAGAATATTATTTGAAGAACAAGGAGCCACGCACCGGCACTGAAGAGCACATCACCTGGATGCAGGAGATGGAACGCGCCCACGGCAAGGCGGAATGTATCATCGGCAAATCCCGCCACGGACCAACCGGCACAATCGAGTTGCAGTTCGATGCTGAAGTCACGCGTTTTTCCAATCTGGCCCGGGAAGACAGCATGCCGGAGCGGCTGTGAGCTTGCCGCCTGAAACATCCGGCCCGCCGCTGGCTGCTGCGCAGGCCGTTCTTACAATCGATCTTGGCGCGCTGGCCGCCAACTGGCGCACGTTGCGCGACCACGCGGCGCCGGCCGAATGCGGCGCTGTCGTTAAGGCCGATGCTTATGGAATTGGAATCGAACCTGCTGTCCGCACACTGGCGGGCGCTGGATGCTGCACGTTCTTCGTCGCTCATGCCAGCGAAGGTGCGCGTGTGCGTGCTGAGCTGGGCGAAAAGGATGGCTATCGCATCTATTGCCTGAACGGCATGGCGCCTGTGCAAAAGGTTTTCGATGTGTTCATCGAATCTGGCCTGCGGCCTGTCATCGGCTCGCGCGCTGAACTGGATGCCTGGATCAAGCAAGGCGTGATGCAGCTGCCGCAAATGCCGATTGCCTTGCAATTCAACACGGGCATGAACAGGCTGGGCATCGACGCGGATGAAGCGGGCGAAGTCCTGGACCTTCTGCGCAGCGCGGGCCTTGAATCAAAAATCGATTTCGTGATGAGCCATTTTGTCTCCTCCGAAGACGAGCGCGATCCCCTCAATGAGGCGCAAATCAGGGCATTCGAGCATGTGCGCAATGTGTTCGCTGGCTTTCGTTTCAGCATGGCGAATTCGTCCGGCATCTTGCTGCCGCAGAAGCCACATTATGATCTGGTCCGGCCTGGTTATGCGCTCTATGGCGGAAATCCATCACCGGGCCAGTCCAATCCCATGAAGCCGGTGGTGAAACTGCAAGCGCCCATCCTTCAATTGCGCACTATAGAAGCCGGGCAAAGCACCGGGTACAATGCGCAATGGATTGCCATGCGGCGCTCACGGCTGGCGACAATCGGTATCGGTTATGCCGATGGCCTGCCCCGTTCGGCTATGAATACGTCGGAAAAGCCTGGCGCGCAGGCAATCGTTGCCGGACGGCTCTGCCCGCTTGTTGGCCGCGTCTCCATGGATCTGGTCGTCATCGACGTTACAGATGTGCCCGAGCCTGCAATCGCCCCCGGCGCGATGGTGGAACTCCTGGGCGAGAGCATCACGATTGACGATCTTGGCGAACGTGCCGGGACGATTGGCTATGAGATATTGACGAGCCTTGGACGCCGCTAT
>CAMDKB010000260.1 GCA_945901195.1 Rhizobium sp. Q54 | reverse complement strand
CCTCTACGAAATCCTACAGATTTTGAGCCTCGCGCTTTTCGAGAAAACCCAGGTTTTAAGCCTGTTTCAGGACTGGCCGCAGCAAAGTTCGGAGAACGAGCCATCCAACCAATTGAATTTGTTCGATTAACGTTGGGACGCTAGTGGTGTCATTTATAAAATCAGAAATCCAAAAAATATGACCCCCGGCGCCGTCAGGCGACAACGGGGGTCTGATTTTTCCAGATCACCGCATCCTGCGGTGACAGCCTCCGTTTGCTTGGGATATCACCTTTACACGTAGCGACCACAGAAGCCGCACACGGTTAAGTGACTGGCCGGTTAAGTGACTGGATTGAGATGAAGGGCGTATTGAAGAATGTCGCGATCATTCTTCAAGGCGCGGGTGCTTCGTGTGGCAAAAAGTTGCGACTTGACGAAGCTTCAGTCCTGCTTAGGTGGAGTCATTCCCGTAAACCTCATGCGCTGTGTTAGTCAGAACGAGGTTGAATTCAAGATTCTGCCTGACAAAAAGTTTCCTAGGGCTTCGTGTCAATCTCGCCCCTTCGTTGCTGCTGCGCTGCAAGGGAAGAACAAGTGCATTAATGAAATGATCTCGCAACTTTGAGTCGCTGTCAATGTAAATTCTCCCGAAATATAAAAAATAACTGCAACGTGTCGTTGATTAGTGAATCACTCGTTTACGCGCTCTTGCACAGCGTTTGACAAATCGTTTACGCAGTTATTTTTGCTTCGAACAGATCAACTAATTGAGAGCAGCGCTTCAGGCGCTTAAGTCTGCATTTTTACTGACGGCGTATGCAGCGAAAGCTTTGATCGACAGGGCGAAGCTGGAACCCTGCGGGTTAATTAAATTCAAGCGGCGGCGATGACGTCTTTGTTGTCGTCTATTTCCTCAAGAAGGGTGGCAGGCAAGCCCCAGAATACGCGGTCTGCACCAAACCGGACATCAACACGCTCAGCCGTCCGGTTACCTGAAGAGAGGACCTTGTAACGGCACAGGACAACACCTTTTGCGTCCGGGGTGAGCCTGTAATGGTCGAGAGCCGTGGCAGATGGCTTCACACGTACATGTTGACCATACTTCATGACAGCCTCCGTACCCGCGTGGCCGAGGATGGCGACCTGCGACGGGTCTATGAATGTTGCATTGCAATATAGTAACGCTGCGATGCGGGATGGCAAGCCCGAATATGCAGCGCCACCCAGGAATAGAGACGTCTTTTTGTGCACAGGCTGATTTACAAGGTATTTATTGTTAAGTTCTGGGTTGGGTCAGGTGCAGTTTGGGACCCAAACAGGTAGCCCGACAGTCGGAAGTGCCATTGTGAACAATCCCCGAGCCGAAGGCGGAAGACGGCCATTTTTTTCGAACTTTCCGAACGTATGAAACGATGATGATGATCTCGCAAGGCGACATCAGAGATCATGCGTTGGAATTCATACAGACAGCGACAAGGGTGTCAGTCTTGTTGCCGCACGATGCTGCGCGAAGTCGAACGCGTTCATGCGAAGCTTATCTGAATGGGAACAGCGCAAGCGAAGCTGACGGTGATTCAGATTGCCATTCCTTTATTCCATGCACGTGATAAGTTCGTTACAACTCAGAGGAGGCAAGCATGTCGAAATTTGTCGTCAACACGCACGGGCGTCTGCAGGAATGGATAGCCGATTCCAAAGGCTATTTCACGGACGAAGGCCTTGACTATGAATTGACCCAGCATTCGCTTCTCACAAAGGAAGCAGAAGAAAAATTCAAGGCAGATGCGGCCAAGGCTGCGAACTCGGTTCCGGACAATTTGAACGGGGCCTATCAGACCTACGAGAAGGGCCGCGAGGCTTCCATCAGTTGCGCCTGTCACTGGACAGTCAACATGGCTGCATCCAACAGCCATGGAAAATTATGGGGCGAGGCTTATTCGGTTTCACCTTGCGGGATTTTCGTGCCGGAATCCTCGACCATTCGCAAGCCGGAACAGCTCGCCGGTGTGAACGTTCATGTGGGCTTTCAGTCTGGTAGCCATTACACGACGATTCAGGCGCTCGAACCGTTCATGAAGTTTGACGAGATCAAGCTGAAGTTCGGCGGCGGTCCGTCTGATCGTGTGGATCAATTGCTAAGCGGACTTGCACCAGCGGCGACTGTGTTCGGCATGCAATATTACATCATGGAACAATTGGGTTTTCGCAAGATTCTCGATTCCACATTCATGATCGCTTCGCTTATTCCGCCGGGCGTTGAAGTTGAAGATGTACGCAAGTATTTCCGCGCCCTCAAACGTGCGCAGGCAGATATCGACCGGATGCACCAGGCTTATACGCACTTCTATTCCAACGAATTGCCTCCGCGTCATGCCAAGCTGGTTGACGTCAGGCGCTTTGGACCCGGTGAACGCATTGTCTTCGAGCCCTACAATCGCGACATGTATGAGACGACCCGTCATTGGGTCGAAGAGCGCCATATATTTCCGCCAGAAAAGGTGGGCGCAGGCGCGTATGAACAAGCTGTGGCTTGTGCGGTTTAATGATTAAACGTTAAAATGCCTCACTTTTGAGAATTAACAATTCTTGGGGCTTTTAACGTAAACGTGCGATAAGAAGGAATCGGAGATATTGCGCTCCGCTTCCTTTATTTTTTTGGCGCGAATACTTGCACCATGATTTTCAATGACCACGATATAGCACCTGATGCGCAGCCCGTTCCCCCCGGCGATGGTTCCGCCTCCGCAGCCGGAAGCGCGAGGGCCGGCCAATTGCTTCGTCGAGCGTTTCATCTGGCGCATGAAAAATCAGCGATACGGCTAAAAACGTTGGATGTGACCTTGCGGCAGTCCGCTGCGTTACAATCGCTTGCACGGTTGGGTGAACTTTCGCAGGCTGAATTGGGCGAAGCCATTGGTATGGAGCCCGCGAATGTGCACGGGCTTGTGGGTCGGCTCAAAAAGAAAGGCTTGATCGATGCGGCGCGCGACCCTTCTAATTTCAAACGCATGCGTATACGCCTGACAACGTCTGGAAAGGCCATGATCCTTCCACTGGAGGACGTTGCCCAGCAAGCCGAGGCTGAAATTCTTGCCTGTCTCACGCCGGAGGAAAGCCAATTGTTCATGGCGTTATTGCGCAAGATGCTCGCTGGCGCCGGTAAAACGTAATTGGAATAACGTGCGAGGGACATTTGCACAGCGGGTATCGGCGTTTAATTAGTCCGGCAGCCGGCCTGCCGGGGATTATTCCGTTATTGGTGCAACAGAATAGACGCCCAAAACCTGGGGGCGAACATGCAGTCACTATCCAGGTTCATCCGACCGGGGATCCTGTTTGTAGGTGGGAGACAAGCTGCAGGTGGGGAACCGGCTGGATCTGAGCTTTGTGGCGGCTGCGGTGAAGGGTCTGGACCCTATGTGAAGTTGGGCGATTGCTCGCCCGCGCCCCGGCTGACAGCTCAAGCTTGGCATTAGACAGCATGCCCTCCCGCGTTCAGGAACACGCAGTTCAAGAAAGCGTAGCAATGTGAAATTCCTTTCCCATTCCGGTACGTTGTTTAACTCCACATTTACCCTGCTGCGTCATGTTGGCCTTCGCAGAACCGGGGGCATGTAACTCCCTCGCCGCGTATCGAGGTCAAATGAATCCGCTTGTCCTGATTGCCGACGATGATCCAGTCCAGCGCCGCTTGCTTGATGCGATGGTCCGCCGCTTTGGTTATGATGTGGAAACGGTGGATGGCGGCGAGGCGGCTCTTTTCCGCATGGAGGCGTCGGACAAGCCCGCAGTCGGTATTCTTATCCTTGACCTGGTGATGCCCGATCTCGATGGCATGGGCGTTCTCGGCCGCATGAAGGATCGCGGCGTCAACGTTCCTGTGATCGTGCAGACAGCGCATGGATCAATTGAGGCAGTGATTTCTGCGATGCGGGCGGGCGCGGGCGATTTCGTCGTTAAGCCGGTCGGCGCGGAGCGGCTGCAGATATCCATCAAGAATGTCCTGCGCACCGACGTGCTGGAAAGCGAAGTGCGGCGCATGTCGCGCAAGGCTTCGGGCACCATGGGCTTCAAGGATCTGGCGACCCGCTCACCGGAGATGGAGCGCATTATTCGCCTCGGCGAACGCGCAGCAAAATCAACGATTCCCGTGCTTCTGGAAGGCGAATCGGGCGTCGGCAAGGAACTCATTGCGCGGGCGATTCAGGGTGGTTCTGACCGCAAGGGCAAACCGTTTGTCACCGTAAACTGCGGCGCTTTGCCAGAAAATCTCGTGGAATCCATCCTATTTGGCCATGAGAAGGGGTCTTTCACCGGTGCTACCGAAAAACACGCGGGGAAGTTTCTGGAAGCCAATGGCGGCACGCTGTTCCTCGACGAAGTGGGAGAACTCCCGCTCGATACGCAGGTCAAACTGCTCCGGGCCTTGCAGGAAGGCGAGATCGACCCCGTTGGCGGCAAGCGTTCGGTCAAGGTTGATGTCAGGCTGATTTCAGCGACCAACCAGAATCTTATCGAACTCGTCCGCAAGGGTGCATTCCGCGAAGACCTCTATTACCGGCTGAACGTCTTCCCGATTTCCATCCCGCCGCTGCGTTCGCGCCGTGATGACATCGCCGATCTCGCTCGTCGTTTCGTGGCGCGCTTTGCCGCTGAAGAAGGACGCAAGTTGCGCGGCCTTACTGCCGAAGCGTTGAGCATGCTCGCCCGCTACGATTGGCCGGGCAATGTCCGGCAGCTCGAAAATACAATATTCCGCGCTGTTGTGCTGGCCGATGGGGATGAACTGACAGTCGCCGAATTCCCGCAAATCGCAGCTCAGGTCGAGGGTTTCGATGTTCGCGTGCCCGCTGTCCCTGCCATGACGCCGCTGGCCAGCCAGCCAGTGCAGCGCGAGATTGTCCGGGTCGAAATCCGCGATCCCAATGTGCTGAAGTTGCTCGACGAATCCGGTCACGTGCGCCGCCTCGATCACCTCGAGGCTGAAACCATCAAGTTCGCACTGGCGCACTACCGTTCCCAGATGTCGGAAATGGCGCGGCGTCTCGGTATCGGTCGCTCAACGCTTTATCGCAAGGTGAAGGACTACGGATTTGAAGAGGGCGATGACCCCATGGCCGGCTCCATGACCGGGTTTGCTGCGGTGTCGCCAAGTTCTACCTCTGACGCTGCCTGACAAGGGCGCCCGGGCGACCGTCTGGCTCTGTGGCGGCTGCGCCACATGCTTAAGCTAAATGGTACAACGTGCCTCTGGCGTCGGGATCAAGATTGCGCTTGGCCATAAAAAGCATTTGATTGCCCCGGTCCGATCGAATGATTTGTGCGCCAGCGCACCGATTTCGTTTGTCCGGCCGTGATAGCTGGCGTGTTGAGTTCCCGGCAAGATCAGAGGTTCAAATGCAGTTGCGTCGTATCCGCACTTTCTCGCTCCTCTGCGGCGTTTCTGCTTTCGCCTTGCTCGGTCCTGCGGGCGGAACGATTGCGCAGGAGCGTGATGCTGCTGTCCCGGCTGTTTCTGTCGAAGTGCAACTTCCGCCCGAAGACGTGTTCATTCCGCCGCAAGGGGGACAATCGGGCAACGCTGTGGCGCCGCGTTCTGTCGAAGTAATAGTAGATCCGCCTGCGCCGGTTCAACACGTTGCGCCAGCGCCCGTTGCGTCCGTTCCCGTTCAGCAGGCCAGCCCCGCGGCGACACCTGCCGCACCCGCGCAGGCGAGTGTAATCGGATCCCCCGTGCTTTCGCCTGCCGCGCAGGTGTTACAGTCTCTTTTTGCTGGCACCGCGGCGCAGCCCATGCCGCGCGATGTTGCGGGCCGTGCGGTGCGTGAAGAACAAAAGGCGCTGGCTGATTATTACGCGGCCCGAAATTATGAGCCGGTCTGGCGCGATCGCAACGCGTGGATGCCGGGCGCAGCCAGCGCGATCAACCGCCTGCAATTGGCCGGTAGCGATGCGCTGGATTCGCCCGCCTTGCGCATACCCGCGCTTACCAGTGGTGACGACAAGGCGATTGCCGAAGCCGATCTTGCGTTGTCACAGGCGGTCGTGACTTATGGCCGTTTCGCCAGTGGCGGGCGCATCAAGCCAAGCTCGCTGTCGAGCCTCATCACGGCCAAGCCGGAAGTGGCTTCCCCGTCCGATATTCTGCACAAGGTGGCTGCAGCCGGCGGCAACGCGGGCGATATTCTGCACAGCTTTAACCCGCCCCATGCCGGCTATCGCGCCCTGCGGGCCAAACTGGCGGAAATTCGCGGTGCAAAGCCCGTGGTGCCTGAGGCGCCATCGGTTGCGATTGCGCCCGGTCCTGTCCTGCGTGTCGGGATGAGCGACCAGCGTGTGCCATTGATCCGCGCACGGTTTGGATTGACGCCGAACGAGCCGAATGTCGATCCACTGGTTTACGACACCAAAGTCGCTGGCGCGATTGCGTCCTTCCAACGCAGCAAAGGGATGCGGGCCGACGGCTCATTGACTCCCCAGACCGTCATGGCGCTCTCTTCGGCGAGCAGTTCTGCCAATTCTGGAACGAAGGCGGTTGAAGCCGAGATCATTTCCAATATGGAACGCTGG